>JBOHIT010000757.1:0-22711 GCA_050726155.1 Bradyrhizobium sp. | reverse complement strand
GCTCGACCAGCGCGCCGGCGCCGATCCTGGCAAAGTCGCCGACGCTGACATCGCCCAAAATCGTTGCGCCCGAACTGAGCAGAACGCCGCGACCGATCCGGGGCGCGCGTCCCGGCAGCGCCTGTTTCCGGCCGATGGTGACGTTTTGCATGAACGTCACCTCGTCGCCGATATCAGCGAATGCTCCGACGATGATGCCGGTCGCATGATCCAGGAACACCGACGTCCCGATCGAGGCGGAGGGATGGATGCTGACCTGCAGCGAATCCGACGACAGGCTTTGCAGCAATAGAGCGAGGTCTCTGCGCTCGTTCCGCCAGAGCCAGTTCGACACGCGCCAGGCCTGCAGCGCGACATAGCCCTTGAAGTTCAGCAGCGGCGGCAGCAGCCGCTTCATTGCGGGATCGTGCGCGGCAATGCTTTGCAGATCGAGGCTTGCGGCCTCGACCAGCTCGGGCGCGGCGGCAAATGCCTCGCGGGCGACGCGGGCGAACTGCTCGCGATCGGCAGGGCTTCTGCCCAGCCGTTCGCCGATCTGATGCGCGATCGCGCTACCGAGATCGGAATGATCTGATATCGCGGCCGATAGCGAAGCGCCGAACAGCGGATCGCTGGCGAGAACAGCCTCCGCCTCGCGGCGGACCGACTGCCAAAGCTGGTCAACTGATGCAGTTTCGTTCTGGGTCATGGCTAACCGCCCCGGGGTGCGCTGCTCCGAAATATAGGATGTCCACGGAACCGCGCCAGCGCCAATCCGCCGGCAACTAAGCATCCCAAGCTGGGGTGACTACGCCGCTGACTTTCGTCCACGCGTTCGCGGCGGCGCAATCAGGGCTTCCGCCGGAATATTCCACTCGCGATGCAGCTTCCAGGCCATCCGCATCGTGAGGGCACGCTTTCTGGTCAAGATGTCAGATGCGCGCTGCCGTGAGCCGAGCAGCCGCCCGAGATCGGCCTGGGTATAGCCGCCCGTTTCCATGCGGTAGCGGATCGCCGCAATCGTCGCAGGCGGATCGATCGGCCAGCGCTTGCGTTCATAGTCCTCGACGATCAACGCGAGAAGATCGAAGCGATCCGCTTCCGGCGTGCCCGGCTTCGGTTCGTTTTCGAAGTACCGCTCGATTTCTTCGAGGGCCTCGTCGTATTCGATCTCGGTCCGAATCGGACGGATCATTTTCTTCGCCATGACACAGTCTCCGGATCGATACGATCGTATTCAGCATGGGTACCGATAAATTTCACCAACACGCGCCCGAACGCAAAGGAGACGTGCGCGATCAACCGGTATTTATTGCCGCCGAGATCGAAGATGACACGGTTGTCACCCACAAAATCGACGGTAGCGCCGAACTGCCGCTTTATCTCGGCCGGCCCCTTCCATTGCGCCTTCGCGGTAGTCGCGAACCATGCCCGGATCGGCCCCTCCGCATGCGGGTGGCGCGCCCAGAATTCCTTCAGTGTCCGACGGGCGATCACCTGCATCGCGAAACCATACCATGTCACCAATTTGGTGACAACCCTGCGCGGGTAGCGAAGCCGACTGCAAAACGATGCGCCGACGCATAAAACCAAACCGCCCGTCTGTGCTGATCACAAACGGGCGGCTCGTTAGCCTTCAGGCGCTATGGGGGCACATCGCCCGAGGCGTTAGCTCAATCCTTTAAGATTTTGCCTTCGAAGCTCAGCCTTGCGGCTGGTCGTTCGGCGGGGTCGGACGCGGCTTGTGCTGCGCCATAAACTGGTCGAACTCTTCCTTGTCCTTGGCGTGGCGCAGGCGATCGAGGAAGTCGCGGAATTCGACCTGCTCTTCTTCGAGGCGCCGCAGCGTTTCGGTGCGGTATTCATCGAAGGCGCGGTTGCCGCTCGAGGGCGGGCCGAAACCGCCGAAGCCGAAGCCACGACGCTCCATGCGGCCGCGCATCCGCTCCATCTTGTACTGCATCCGCTCCATCTTGTTCTGCCAGCGATCCTGGTGACTCCAGCAACCCATTTTTCTGCTCCCGAGTGTGAAAAAGAGAAGGGCAAGTCCGATCGGCCACCAGATGATGAAGCCGAGGATGGTTACGGCGATCCAGCCGGGATGCCACGGGCTGTCCAGCATATGCGGAGGCCGGTGGCTTTCTTCAGTCGGGCCGCGCCATCGATTGACATCTGCGGTGTAGGCCATTTCCCTCTCCATGACGGCGATCACGCCGTTGTGAATGTAAATAACATTTACATACCTAAACCATCCACCGTTTTTGTCAAGCGGGCCGCAAGCCGCACCCCTTAAATTATTTTGGAGAGCCCCAGGGACCTGCTGGCGGCACCGGCGGTGGACCGGGCGGCTTTGGCTCTGCCTGGTCCTTGCCCGAAGTCCTGCGATCGGTCGGGAAGCCGAGACCGCGCAGATAAATCAGCACCTCGGCTTCCAAGAGATCTTCCGCCGACATCGGCAGTTTGCGTCGCGCCGCGTCGCCGCGCGCGAACAGCGATGCCACGCCATGCGACATCGACCAGATGTGCAACGCCATCATCATCGCCGGCGGCCGCGGCATGCCCGGCGGCACCAGTGCGGCGAGACGCTCGGCCGCGGCCCTGATCACGGCGAAGGCGCGTTCGCTCGCCGCCTGTAACGTAGGACTGAGGTCGACCGGAAGGCCGGATTCGAACATCGCCGAGTAGAACGCCGGCTCGTTGCGGGCAAAGGCGAGATAGGCTTTGCCGAGCCGCTCGAACGCCGTGACGGTGTCGGGGCGGCCGTCGTCCCAGGCTTGCATCAGCAACGCCTCGAACTGCTCGAAACCGCGCTGCGCGATCGAGGACAGCAATTCATCGCGGTCGCGAAAATGCCGGTAAGGGGCCGCGGGACTGACGCCGGCCATCCGCGCGGCGTCGGCGAAAGTGAATCCGGCCGCGCCCTTCTCGGCGATCAGGCCGAGCGCCGCCTGCAGCAACGCTTCTTTCAGATTGCCGTGATGGTAGCCGCGCTCGGCGCGGCGCTGTTCCTTGCGCCAACTCATGTGAAAAGCGTTTACATGAGTTGGCCGCTCGTCGCCAGTGGCCAAGGGACGGATAAGGCTCGATGCGGGTAAATCCGGAAAACCGTTAACCGCCCGGGATCGGGAGGATGGGCATGATCTCGACCCGCTCGCCCGGGAAAATCGTGAAATGCGGGTGGTTTTCGAACATTTTCGCGGCCGCCTCGTGGGAGCTCGCGCGCACGACGCTGAATGCCCCCATGTCATTACCGATATCGGTGGTCCCCGCTGCATCGACCTTCTTGGTCTTGCCGAGCGGGCCGCCGATGGCGACGAGCGAGGCCTGATGCTTTTCGACCCAGGCCTTCCACGCCGCGATTCCCTGCTGCTCCCTGGCGCGCCGGTCGGCCTCCGGCAGCGCGTTCCACGCCGCCCATTTTGGGTTGGTCTTGCTGCCGAGGAAAACGGCCAGGAACGTATCGGTGGTGCTCATGGGCTTGTTCTCACTTTTGCTTGAGGGGTTGACGTCAGGACGCACCTAGCGGCTTCGGGCCCGCTTGCCCGGCAGTTCGGCAAATCCGGCCGCCGCCTGCTGCACTTCATCGGAGAAATCAGCGATTTCCCGCACCTGGCGGATCTCGATGATTTCGTTCCCGGAAGCCGGGCACTTGCTGGCCCAGGCGATCGCCTCCTCGCGCGAATTCACCTCGATCATCCAGTAGCCGCCGAGCACTTCCTTGGCCTCGGCGAAGGGACCGTCGGTGACCATGGGCTTGCCTGACGCAAACGAAACCCGCGCGCCCGCCGACGGCGGGTGCAGCCCGTCCAGCGTGATCAGGATGCCGGCATCCTTCAGCGCCTCGTTGTATTTCATCATCGCCGCCATGCGCTCGGGATCGAGCTTCACGTCCGGCGGCGCGGTCTCATAGCCAAGGGGGATCATCAGCATCATGAATCGCATGGTGGGGTGTCCTGGTTTAGGGAGCTGTCATTCCGGGGCAGCCCGCGGGGCTGAACCCGGAATCTCGCGCAACAATCTCGGGATTCCGGCTCGGCTCTTCGAGCCGCCCCGGAAATGACGGTGGTGAATCTATTTCTTCGTCGTCTGCGCGCGCAGGCGCTCTTCCTGTTCGCGCAGTTCGGGCGTCAGGGCTTCGCCGAAATCCTCGGCCGCGAATACCTGGCGGATTTCGATCTCGTCGCCGCCGTCGAACGGCGCGCGCTTCATCCATTCGATCGCTTCATCGAGCGATTTGGCCTTGATCAACCAGAATCCCGCGACGAGATCGTTGGTCAGGGAGAACGGGCCACGGACCGCGGTTCCCTGCCCGCCGCCCTGGTATTTGACCCGCGCGCCCTTCGAACTCGGATGCAAGCCCTCGCCCGCCTCCATCATGCCGGCCTTGACCAGTTCCTCGTTGAACTTTCCCATCGCGGTCAACTGTTCCGTGCTCGGCATGACGCCGGCCTCCGAATCCTTGTTGGCCTTCACAATCACCATGAATCGCATCGTCGTGCTCCGTTTGTCTGCGTGGGAGTTCGGCCGGTTGGGCGGCGGAACCTTCGCTCCCCTACAAGACGATCCGTCTTTTCCGGCACCGACATGTCCTGCGAAATTATTTGGGAAGTAATTGCGGGGGGCCATCCCGTCACTAATCGTCGATCGCCTGATAGGCCAGGGTCCAAAAATCCCCTAGCGCCGTCGGCGGCTGCGGCGAATCCATCATCCGCTGCGTGAGCAGGATACCCGTCAGACTTTCCCTCGGATCCGAATACCATGAAGTGCCATACCCGCCGTCCCAGCCGAAGCGGCCGGGGACGTCGCAGAGATTTTCGCGCTTGGTGAAAACCGACATCCCGAGGCCCCAGCCCCTGTTATCGCCGAAGAACATTTCGGAACCCAGTTTCTGCTCCGGCGTGAGGTGGTCCATCGTCATCAGCTCGACCGACGGCCGCGACAGGATGCGCTCGCTGCCGAGCCGGCCGCCGTTCAGCAACATCTGCGCAAACGCATTGAAATCGTCGGCGGTCGAAACAAGTCCGGCGCTGCCGTTCTCGAACACCGGCGGCTTTGTAAATTTGCCGGTCACGGGATCGTCGAAGACTTTCAATTCGCCAGTCTGGTGGTCGCGGCTGTAGGCGGTCACCAACCGCTTGAGGCCAGATTCAGGGACGCTGAACGCGGTGTCCTTCATTCCGAGCGGTGCGAAGATGCGTTCGCCGAGGAATTTTGCAAAACTCATTCCGGCCACGCGCGCGATCAACACGCCGAGGATTTCGCTGCCGCTGTTGTAGAGCCAGCGCTCGCCGGGCTGATAGACCAGCGGCAGGGTGCCGTAACGCCGCATCAATTCGTCCGGCGGGAACGAGGGAAATAGCGGCCCCGGCGCGAAGCCCGCTTCGGCGATCGCCTTCAGGATCGGATCGCGCTCTGGAAATACCGGGATCATGCCGAGGCCCAATCGAAAGGTGAGCAGGTCGCGCAGCGTGATCGCGCGGTTCGCCGCCACGGTGTCGTCGATGTCAGCATCGATGGCGCGCAGCACCTTTCGGTCGGCCAGTTCCGGCAGCCAGGGATCGACGGGATCGTCGAGCCGCAGCTTGCATTGCTCGACCAGGATCATCGCGGCAACGGCGGTCACCGGTTTGGTCATCGATGAGATCCGGAAGATCGTATCGCGCTGCATCGGCGCGCCGCCGAATGCAATGCGGCCGATGGCATCGGCATGAATCTCGCCATGGCGGCTCACCAGCGCCACCAGACCGGGCATGCTGCCATTGTCCACATGCCCGGCCATGACATCGTGCATGCGGCGCAAGCCGGATTTCGACAGGCCGCTGGCGTTGGTGGATGTCGGCATTCCCGGCTCCTTATTGCGGTTGTTTGACGAATGCGCCGTTCTGATAGGTCGCGCCGAAATAGACGTCGATCCGCCTGATCCTGTCGCCGGCAAAGGTGTAGGCCTCGGTGTTGCGGAAGCTCTTCCCGCTCTTGGCGACACAGCGATAGGTCACGAACGCCGCGTCGCCCTCGACCATGATCCGTTCCAGATCCTGCCGTCCGATCCAGTCGCTGACGCGCCAGCAGCGTTCGAAGTAGGTCGCCTTGTCGATTTCGTCGTCATAGGGACTGGTGAAGCGGAAATCATCGGTGAAGGCGGTTTCAACCGCCTGCCGGTCGTTCGACAGATAGGCGGCGAACAGGTCGCGGATGATGTCGGCCTTACTTGCCATTCAGCGCTCCTTCGGGACCATGCCGAAATAGGGTTCGGCCTCCTTCAGCACGCGCGCGAACGACGGCCGCGCTTTCAGGCGCTCGAAGTAGGCCGCGAGGTTGCGCTCGCCGTCTCCGAACGGCACCACCATGCTGCCGTAGAACAACGCGGGCGCCGCGGCGCAGTCGGCGAGGCTGAAATCCTCACCCATCGCGAAAGCGCCGCCAGCCATCTGCTGCTCGATCATCGCGTAGGACGTGCGCAACTGCGCCCGCGCCTCCTCGACGCCCTGGGGATCCTTGTTGTCATCGGGGCGCATCCGGTCAAGCATGATCTTCTGCATCGGCAGATGCACATAGAGATCGTAGAAGCGGTCGCGCAGCCGGGTCTGCAAGGCGCGACCGAAATCATCGGGAATCAATCGCGCGGCGCCGGGATAGTGACGATCGAGATATTCGACCACCACGCTCGATTCCGGAACGATCTCGCCCCTGGCGTCGTCCTGCAGCACCGGAAATTTTCCGATTCCCCACAGTTTCTGCAGCGCGGCCCGCTCGGCCGGATTGCCGAGATCGACCAGCTTCGGCGTGAACGAGACGCCGTTCTCATACAACGCAATCAGCGCTTTCCAGCAGAATGATGCCAGCGGGTGGTAATGCAGCGTCAACGACATCTGAACTCCGGATCGTTTGGGCCCGCCAAAAGGACGAACCAGGTTTCGGCCAGCCGACATTTGCTTCGAATTATTTCACGGCGGAAGGCGTGTAGCGCAGGATCACGATCCCGGTCGACATCGGCCGGCTGTCCAGCAGTTTAAGCCTGGCTTGCTCGCCCGGCTTGAACAGCGGCGTTCCACCGCCGAGGATGATCGGATTCAGCGCGATCCGGAACTCGTCGATCAGGCCGTGCGCGATCAAATGCGACGCCAGATCGGCGCTGCCGAACAGAAGAATGTCCTTCCGCGTGTCGCGCTTCAGTCTTGTGACGGTCTCGGCCACGTCATCCGCGAACATCCGCGTGTTGTTCCAGCCGGATTGTCTTGGCGTGCGCGAGAACACGTATTTCGGCGCCGCATTCATGAAGTCGGCGACGGCTCCGGTCGCACTCGGCCAGTGGTTGGCCATCAGCTCATAGGTGACGCGGCCGAACAGCAAGCCACCGGCGGCGTTGAGCTGTTCGATCGACAATTGCTCCAGTTCCTCGCCCCAGACGTCGGAATGCCAGGAAATGTCGCGGTTCGGTCCTTCGACGAAGCCGTCCAGCGTCATCAAGTTCCACATGATCAGTTTTGCCATTCCGGCCTCCTTTGACTGCTTGCGATTTGCAACTGGTTGTACTCTGAGACAACCAGTGCAATATTGCAAGCAGTTTTTTGGGGATACTGTCATGACCGACGACCAGCGCTCCGGCTGCCCGATCAACCTCACGCTGGAAGTGGTGGGCGACAAATGGAGCCTGCTGATCATTCGCGACATGATGTTCGGCAACCACCGGCATTTTCGCGAGCTGTTGACCAAATCCGAGGAACGCATCTCCTCCAACATCCTCGCCGACCGGCTGAAGACGTTGCTCGATGCCGGGATCATCACCCGCGAAGACGATCCCAGCCACAAGCAGAAGGGAATCTACTCGCTCACCGAACAGGGCATCGAACTGCTGCCGATCCTCGCGCAGATGGCGGCGTGGGGTTACAAATATCTCCCGGTGTCCGAAGAACTCGGCATCCGCGCCCGACTCCTGAGCGAGGGCGGGCCTAAAATGTGGGCGGAGTTCATGGACGAGTTGCGCGAATCACATCTCGGCATCGCGCGGCGCAAAAAGGGCCCGTCAGTCGGCGAGCGCTTGCAGGCCGCGTATGAAAGTGTCGTGAAACGGTCGTAACGCTGGATAAGCTTTCACAAATTCGCCCCGTATGAATACGGGTGGTGGGATGGTCGCCGCACCCCTTGTTCTGTCGCTTGATGTGCATACGCGAAAAATAGTCGCGACAGGTGAGGCACATAGCAAAATCCGCAGCGAAACGCGCCGATGGCTTTTGATCGGGCGATCAATCGCGCCACTGGAATGGTTTACCGTTGCTAAACCGCTATCTGCAACTTTTACGGTTGTTGCATCGAATTTCCAGCAACTCCTTCCATTCCGATTTCGGAAATCAGCGCTCGGGGGCCCGACGTGTTCAATCTGCAAAGCAAGGCAAAGACCAAAAGCGCGCTCGCGCAAGCCGACGCCATCAGCAAATCGCAGGCCGTGATCGAGTTCAAACTCGATGGCACCATCGTCACCGCGAACCCGAACTTCCTCGGCGCCGTGGGTTACACGCTGGCGGAAATTCAAGGCAAGCATCACGGCATGTTCGTCGACCCGGCCGAGCGCGAGAGCGCGGCCTATCGCGAATTCTGGGCGCGGCTGAACCGCGGCGAGTTCGAGGCCGCGCAATACAGGCGCTTCGGCAAGGGCGGCAGGGAAATCTGGATCCAGGCCTCCTATAATCCGGTCATCGATGGCAGCGGCAAACCGGTCGGGGTGATCAAGTTCGCGACCGACATCACCGCGCAAAAGATCCAGAGCACGGAGGATGCCGGCAAGATCGCGGCGATCAGCCGGGCCCAAGCCGTGATCGAGTTCAACATGGACGGCACCATCATCACCGCCAACGAGAACTTCCTCGGCGCCGTCGGTTACGCGCTCGATGAGATCAAGGGCAAGCACCACAGCATGTTCGTGGTGCCGGAAGATCGCGACAGCGCCGCCTATCGCGAGTTCTGGGCGCGGCTGAACCGTGGCCAGTACGAAGCCGCCGAATACAAGCGGATCGGCAAGGGGGCTAAGGAAATCTGGATCCTCGCTTCCTACAACCCGATCCTCAACGAGGCCGGCAAACCGTTCAAGGTCGTCAAATTCGCAACCGACGTCACCGCGCAGAAGCTCAAATCCGCCGACAGTAACGGCCAGATCGATGCGATCGGGAAGTCGCAGGCGGTGATCGAATTCAACATGGACGGGACGATCCGTACCGCCAATTCGAATTTCTGCACTGCGCTCGGCTATTCGCTGCCGGAGATCCAGGGCAGGCATCACAGCATGTTCGTCGAGTCCGCCGAAGCCAACGCCATGGCCTACCGCGAGTTCTGGGAAAGCCTCAACCGCGGCCAGTACCAGGCGGCGGAATACAAGCGGATCGCCAAGGGCGGCCGCGAAATCTGGATTCAGGCCTCCTACAATCCGATCCTCGACCTCAACGGCAAGCCGTTCAAGGTGGTGAAATACGCCACCGATATCACCGCCCAGGCGGTCGCGCGCAAGAAGGCCGAGAACGCCAGAAGCCTGATCGAGACGGTGGCGGCGGGCAGCGAAGAGATGAGTGCCTCGATCCGCGAAATCTCCGAGACCATGACCAAATCCAAGGAGAACGCGGTGGCGGCAACGGCACGGGTCGACGCCGCCGACGCCCAGGCGCAGAAGCTGAGCGCGGCCTCGCAGGCGATGAGCGGGATCGTCGAACTGATCGGCAACATCACCGGCCAGATCAACCTGCTGGCGCTGAACGCCACCATCGAGTCGGCCCGCGCCGGCGAAGCGGGCCGCGGCTTTGCCGTGGTGGCTTCCGAGGTCAAGAACCTCGCCAATCAGGCCAAGCACGCCACCGACACCATCTCGAAGGAGATCGAGCAGTTGAACGGCGTCGCCAGCGAGGTGGTGGGTTCGCTCACCGCCATCAAGGTTGCGATCGCCAGCGTCAACGAGTTCATCGCCTCCACCGCAGCCGCTGTGGAAGAGCAGAGCATCGTGACGTCGGACATGTCGCAGAACATGCAACGCGCCTCCGCCGAATTGGCCTGATACGGTCCCCCTCGTATCAAGCCGGCCTTCGGTTTGTATCGCCGAAGACCAGCGTAACCGGCACCGTTTTCGCAGAAGCGATGCGGTGCCGGATGCTTTTTGGGGACGGCCACTCGCCGGCTCAATCCGGCGCCCATCGCCGCGTCACGTCACTGGCCCCCTCCATCGTCGCCTCGAATACCGGCGACGCCAGCACGGCGTGAATGTGAAGCGTCGTGGTGCCGGAATTGCGGAAGCCGTGCATCCGCCCCGCCGGCACAATCAGCGACTGTCCTGACCTGACGATCGCGCGTTGCTCGCCGATCCACATTTCGGCTTCGCCTTCGCGCACGGTGAGCACCTCCTCGACCGGATGCGCATGCGTCGGCGCGCCGGCGCCGATCGCCACCCATTGCTCGAAGATGCACAGATGCGCGGCGCCGTTGCGCGCCGAGACCACCATTCGGGTTTCGACGCCCGGCCGCCAATTTTCCGGCGGTAACGACGTGGGATCGTTGACCTTCATGCAACACGCCCTTTCGCCCCGCTGAAATTGCCGGGCAGGAAAGCAGACAGTTTGGTTCCGTGCTAGGAAAACCGGGAATCACCCAACGACGGATTTGAGCCATGTCCTCCTCCCCGCCCAAAGTAGCCCTCGTCACCGGCGCCGCACGCGGCATTGGGCTTGCGACCGCAAAACGGTTTCTCGCCGACGGCTGGCGGGTGGCGCTGCTCGACATCGAGCGCGAATTGCTGCGCGGCGCGGTCGCAGCCCTTGCCAATCCCGACAACACACTGGCGCTGCCGTGCGACGTCTCGGATGCCGGCGCAGTGGCGGCCGCGATGACGACCGTGAGCCAGCGTTTTGGCCGGCTCGACGCGCTGGTCAACAATGCCGGCGTCGCGGTGTTTGCGCCGCTGCTCGACACGTCAGATGCGGACTGGAACCGGGTGCTGGCGGTCAATCTCACCGGGCCGTTTATCTGCACCAAGGCGGCCGCGCCCCTGATGCGCGAACATGGCGGCGGCGCGATCGTCAACATCACGTCGATCTCCGCGGTTCGCGCCTCCACGCTGCGCTCGGCCTACGGCACCAGCAAGGCCGGGCTCGCGCATCTGACAAAACAGCTCGCGGTCGAACTGGCTTCGCTCGGCATCCGCGTCAACGGCGTGGCGCCGGGGCCAGTCGAGACCGCGATGGCGAAGGCGGTTCATACCCCGGAAATCCGCGCCGACTATCACGACGCCATTCCGCTCAACCGTTACGGCCTCGAGGAGGAACTGGCGGAAGCCGTGTTCTTCCTGTGCAGCGATCGTTCGAGCTACATCACCGGGCAGATCCTCGCCGTCGACGGCGGCTTCGACGCCGCCGGCATCGGATTGCCGACGCTGCGCGGCGAACGGCGAAATGGATGACGCCGGGCGAGGTTAAGAAGTACAGCGCTTGTTGACCGCAACCACGCGCCAGCCGCCTTTGAGCCGATCGATCCGCGTCAGCGACAGCGGATCGATCACAAAGCGCAACGCGCTGTCAGGGGTGAGATCAAGCGCAATCGCAAGCACGGCGCGGATGGTGCCGGAATGCACGACCAGCACGGCCTCGCCCGCCAGCAAACGCGCCAAGCCGTCCCGTGCGCGCTCGATCTGATCGACAAAGCTTTCGCCGCCGGGCGGCCGGTTGCCGGCGGGCGATTTCCAGAACGCCTGATAGGCATCCCCGAGTTCCTCTTTGAGATCATCGTGCCGCCGCCCGGTCCAGGCGCCAAAATCCTGTTCGCGAAACGCCGGCTCCTCGATGGGATCGAGCCCCAGCGTGAGCGCGGTTTCCCGCGTCCGTCGCGCCGGGCTGCAGACGGCGCGCCCGCCCGTCGGCAATCTCGCTTTCAGCGCTGCAAACGCCTTGGCATCGCTGACATCGGCCGGTGCATCAGGGCCGTGAATCACGCCGCGCGGTCCGTCGACCGGCGCGTGCCGGATCAGCCAGAGTTTTGTCTCCTCACTCATGCGAACCGTGCCGCAAGCAGCACCAGGATTGCGGTCTCGGCCACCTGCTCGGCACCTCCAAGCACGTCGCCGGTCTGGCCGCCGATCTGCCGCCGCGCCAGCCACGCCATGCCGAGGCCACTCACGCCGGCCAGAAGCGCCGACAGCAACCCGTTGCTCCACGACAACGCCAGCAGGGCCAGCACCAGCGCCAGGCCTGCCGCGATGCCAGCCGTCAGCGCATCGGGCTGCCCGGCATTGCGGGCCAGGCCATCATCGCGCGCATAAGGCAATTTCACCGACATCCAGGGCAGGATGCCGCGGCCGAGCGCATGCGCGGCGATCAGGCTTTGCACGACATGGCCATCGGGGATCGCCGCCAGCGCGGAAAGCTTTGCGGCAAAACTCACCAGCAGGATCAGCGCGCCATAGGTGCCGAGCCGGCTGTCGCGCATGATCTCGAGTTTGGCCGCGCGGTCACGGCCGCCGCCAAATCCGTCAGCGACATCGGCGAGGCCATCCTCGTGCAGCGCGCCGGTCATGATCGCGCTCGCGCCCAGCGCAAGGGCCGCCGCGGCCAGGTCAGGCACGCCGATGGTGCGCAGACCAAGACAGACCAATCCCACCGCCGCGCCGATCAAGGCGCCGACCACCGGAAACATCCGGTGCGCGCGCACGAAATTGGCCGGAGCGGCACCTTGCGGATGCGGCATCGGCAACCGCGTCAGAAACGCGACCGCCGTTTTGAAATCGTCGAGCCATTCATTCATGGTATCGCCTGAGGTATTATCTTAAACTCACGATCCGCTCGACGTGCCCTTAAGGAATCGTATGGCCTTCGACAGTCTAGACGACATCCGCGCCTTCTGTCGCGATTTGCCTAAAGGTGATGCGCGAGCGGCGGAGGCTGCGATGCGCCGCCAGCAAAATCTGACAAAACCGCCGGGCAGCCTCGGCCGGCTCGAAGAACTTGCGATCTGGCTGGCGCAATGGCAGGGGCGCGAATCGCCACGGCTGGATCGCGTCTCGGTCGCCGTGTTCGCCGGCAATCATGGCGTCGCGGCGCGCGGCGTCTCGGCCTATCCACCTGACGTCACCGCACAGATGGTGGCGAACTTCGCGGCCGGCGGAGCGGCGATCAACCAGATCGCCAAACTCGCCGGCGCCGATCTGCGCGTGGTGCCGATCGAGCTCGACCGGCCGACCCGCGACTTCACCGTGGCCGCCGCGATGGACGTCGATGAACTGCTGCGCGCCGTCAACATCGGCTACCGCGCCGTGCCGCAGGATTGCGATCTGCTGGCGGTCGGCGAGATGGGGATTGCAAACACCACGCCGGCCGCGACGCTGTGCGCGGCGCTGCTCGGCGGCGGCGCTGAACGCTGGGCCGGCCGCGGCACCGGCGTCGACGATGGCGGGCTGGCACGCAAGCGCGCGACGATCGACGCCGGCTTGCATTTTCATCGCGGCATCCTCGGCGATCCCCTGGCCGTGGCGGCGGCGCTCGGCGGCCGCGAACTGGCTGCGATCGCAGGTGCGGTGCTGGCGGCGCGGCGACACGGGATACCGGTGCTGCTCGACGGCTTTGTGGCGACATCCGCCGTGCTGCCGCTGGCACGCCTCGATCGTGGCATTCTGGATCACTGCCGCGCCGGGCACGTCTCCGCCGAGTCCGGCCATCGCGACCTCCTGGGCGAACTTGGCCTCGCCCCGCTGCTCGACCTCGGCATGCGGCTTGGCGAAGCTTCCGGCGCCGGTGTCGCAATCCTGCTGCTGCGCGCGGCGCTGGCCTGTCACGCCGGGATGGCGACGTTCGCCGAGGCCGGGGTTTCGAACGCCGACCAGGTTGTCGACTCATAAGCGCGGAGATCTTGGCGAGAAAGTTGTCGGCCAACTTGGCGTAGCAAATCGCAAGATCGGTCGAGCGCGACATATCCGGAACGGCCTAGCTGGTGTCGCCACGGAGCAAGGAACGATGAAGGCGGCGCTTGAGAACTACCATGCCCGAATGCAGCGGGTGCTGGATCACATAGACCAGCATCTTGACCGTGATCTGGGCCTGGAAGCGTTGAGCGACGTCGCGGCGTTCTCGAAATACCATTTCCACCGGCAGTTCATGTCCACCTTCGGGTTGTCCGTGCATCGCTATGTCCAGCTGGCCCGCATGAAGCGCGCTTCGTACCGGCTGGCCTACATGGACGCCCAAAGCGTCACGGACATAGCGATGGATGCCGGTTACGATGCACCGGACGCCTTCGCCCGCGCCTTTCGGCAACGGTTCGGGCAATCGCCTTCGTCGTTCCGGAAGTCTCCCGACTGGGAGCCGTGGCTTGCGGCCTTCGGGCCATTCGACAACGCAAGGATCAAGCTCATGCAGAAGACTTTTACCGCTGACGACGTGGTGATTCGGGATGTGCCACCCACACCGGTGGCGATCATGGAGCATCGGGGCGACCCGGTGACGATCGGCGCCACCATCCAGCGGTTCATCGCGTGGCGCAAAGCCGCTGGCCTGCACCCCAGGACAAGTCCGACCTTCAATGTCTGGCGTTCCGAGCGGCGGCCTGCATCGCCTGCCGATTATAGCATGGACCTTTGTGTCGGGACCGACCAACCGATCGAGGCTGATGGCGAGCAGATCAAGGCCGGCGAGATCCCCGGTGGACGCTGCGCGGTGCTGCGCGTCGTCGGCAACACCGACAATCTGGAGCCCGCCGCGCTCTACCTTTATCGCGACTGGCTTCCGGCCAGTGGCGAGGAAGCACGCGACTTCCCGATCTATTGCCAGCGGCTGAGCTTCTTCCCGGAAGTGCCCGAGCATGAGGCGGTCGCGGAACTGTTCCTGCCGCTGAAATAGTGCCCTGAACGAAGCCTTGCCGCCTGCGCCGAGGCTGATTAACTCAGGCGATCCAGGACGAAGGAGCCGCGCATGCGAATGGCGGTCATCAGGGTAATTCTTGTTACGGCGGCGTTGTGCGCGGCGCTTGCGCCGGCGCGGGCCGAAGTGCGCATTCTCGCCAGTCCGGGCGGACAGGTCGGTCCGTTTCTCGACCTGTTCGATCGGGTGCGCGAGTCCGGCGAGCGCGTGGTGATCGACGGTCCCTGCCTGTCGGCCTGCACGCTGGTGCTGAGCACGGTGCCGAACGAGCGCATCTGCGTGACGCGCCGCGCGGTGCTCGGCTTTCACGGCGCGCGGTCAATCGACCGGCGCGGCCGGATGTATGCCGAACCGGAAGCCTCGAAGGCGGTGCTGGACGCGTATCCGGCGCCGGTCCGGGGTTGGATCAGCCGCCGCGGCGGATTGACGTCACGGCTGCTGTTGCTGCGCGGGCGCGAACTCGCCGCGATTTATCCGTCGTGCCGGTGAAGGCGTTGTGGGGCCGTACGGTGGGCAAAGCGCAAGCGTGCCCACCATTCCTTGCTCGATGAAGGTGGTGGGCACCCTACAAACTACATGCCTTCGGCGGGGCAGTTGACCATCCACGGCGTGCCGAACTTGTCGATGCACATGCCGAAACCGTTGGAGAAGAAGGTCTTGGCGAACGGCATCTTGATGGTGCCGCCATCGGCCAGCGCGTTGAAGCGGCGCTCGGCGTCAGCGGGCTTCTCGACCTGGAGCGCGACCGCAAAGCCCTGCGGCTGATGGAAATCGCCAGGGAACGCGTCGGACGCCATCACCACCTCGCCGTCGATGGTGAAGCTGGCGTGCATGACCTTCTTCTTCCATTCCGCCGGGGTCGGCATATCAGCGGGTCCGCCTTCATAAAGCATCATCGCGTCGATCTTGGCGCCGAGTACTTTTTCATAATACCTGAGCGCTTCCTCGCAATTGCCGTTGAAGAAGAGATAGGGATTGACCTGCATCGTTGGCTCCTTTGGGTTATCGATCGTCTCTCGTTCGTTCCCCGGATGCAGCGCAGCGCGCTAGCGGTGCGCTGCCGATCCGGGGTCGATTCTCTTCGTGGGTCCCGGCTCTGCGGAGCAGCGTTACACGCTGCACCGCGTCCGGGACGAGATTGAAGCACACGTGGCTCATTTCTCGGTGAGCTTCTTCAGATTGGCCAGACCGGTCTCGAAATCCCGGCCGATCATCCGATCCAGGTTCATGAACACCTGTATCAACTTGGACATGAAGACGGCGGGCCCGGTCATCGTCCAGGTCAGATTGGTAACATCGCCCTGCGGCAGCATTGTGAATTCGGCGGTGTTGTGGCCTTCGAACGGCTTGAAGAAATCAAGCTTGATGACGATTTTTTGGGGCGCCGCGGTTTCGAGGATTTCCATGCGGCCGGAACCGACATTCTTGTCTCCGTCCCAGGCATAGACCGCGCCCTTGCCGCTGTCGGCGCCGCTATAGGTGCGCTTCATCGCCGGGTCCTTGTTCTCGTAAGGCGACCAGGTGACCCATTGGTGAAAATCGTTGATCAGCGGAAAGATCCGGTCTGCCGGCGCCTTGATCCTGATCGCACGCTGCACAATCAGCGTGCTCGGCTTGGTCGACGCTAGTATCAGCACGGCGGCGATGGCGATCGCCAGTACGACGGCGATGATGGCAATGATCTCGAACATGTCAGGCTCCGTATAGGTTCGTGATTGAGGATGCAAGTCAGCGGCGGAAAGGAATGAAATTGCGCAAGCCGGGATCGCGCAGCCACAGCCCGCCCCACACCATCACACCGAGATAAAAGCCGAACAGCGTGTGGGTGAAAAGGGGGCTGTCGATCCGGACATGCGAAGCCATCGCCCCGCCGAGATAGCCGGTGAGCAGGATGGCGCCGAGGATCGACGTCGGCGGCACCGAATAGAGCAATGTGCAGACGATGGTGATGATGCCGAGGCTGCGCGCCATCGTTTCGCTCGAGCCATAGCCCATTTTGTCCATCGTTTCCGTGACGATCGGCCACGGCACCAGCTTGATGGCGCCGTCGAACAGCAGGAACACGATGACCAGACCGCTGAGAACGCGGCCGGTCCAGCGGGCGGGTTTGGAGACCGGCGAGGTCTCGGGCGTAACGGGCATGGCTTTCTCCTGTGGTGTTGTCGGGAATGTCAATTTTCGGGAAGGCCGGGCTACGGCTTCAAGTCGACGGCGGCGCGGAAGCTGCCATCCATGTAGAACGGCACCGACGTATGCTCATGGGCGATCTTCCAGCGGCCGCCGACCTTGCGGAAGGCAAGCGTTTCGCGAAACCACAGATCGACTTCGTCGCCGCTGGTCTTGGTGCCGGTCATGCGGCTCAGGCCGAAGCTGTAGGCGCTATCACCGCTGACGACGATCGTGAGATCGCGAACCTCGCTCTCAATAGGTCCTCGCCAGGTGGCAAACCAGGCCGAGATATTTCCGGGGTCATCAATACTCAACAGCGGCGGCGCCAGCGAATACTGCACATAGTCGGCCGTCCTGCATGCGACGACACCGTCGACGTCCTTGGCGCGCAGCGCGTTGGCGCGCTGGTCGATCAGGTTGCGAATGCCGGTTTCGTCGATGATCTTGCTGTCCTGGATATTCATCGTGCGTCTCCTTTGGGATTGTTGATGCACAATCCCAGGACGAACGAGGCAGGCGCAAACAGACAGCGGAACCGATTTTTTTTCACGAGGTTATGGATCAACGGTGCTTAAACCCATCATACCCTCCGGTTGCATCGATAAATCCGGCACATTATCGATTGATGGCGGCATTTGGCAGCAAGGGCACTGCCTGACGGCATGAGTCTATTTTTCGATTCTGTCACGTTCATGCGGACCTTGTTTGCGGCCATCGTCGGCCGGGGCTCGTACGTGTTGGCAAGGCGTGACCCGCGTTAAACTTCATGGATGAAGATTGCCGTCGTACCTCTGGCCGTCTTTGGTGTGATCACGGCCTGCTTTTTTCTTCTTCCTCCTGGCACTCTGGATGAGGGACTTCTCGTACACGGAACGACCATCTTCTTCTTTTGGCCCATGGCCGTCATCGGCGCACCCGTGTGCGTCGGCTGTATCCTTGGCATTTTGTTTGGGATGCACCGAAGGCAATAGAGCCTCGACTGGCGGGCCTGGCCCGCTTGCCGCACCGGGAGGGAGCGCGGGAGCCGGACCACCACACAGACTGCCCGCTGGACGGCCGGATTTTGGCTATTACTATATGTGCGGGGAAGAGGAGGCGAAGCCAATGCTCTTCAAGAGATTTCGACGGGCTGTTGAACCCAGTCCCAGCAAATGGAAGCGAATTGAAGAAACGCCCATTCCGTTGAGCCTCGGTCGGATCTGGCTCGTTGATCACGATGGCAGCTTCACTCGCGCGATGGCATTTACCTGGCCGATCCTCAAGCGCCGCGAGCCGCGTAAATACCGGTTCTGGATGGCTCGCGAGCCTCACGCACGCGAACCTGCGGCGGAGGCTATGGCGGCGCTCAGAGCTCTTCGAACCAAATAGGCCCGAGCCGCAATCCCATAGGCTGAAACTGATGTGGACACCTTCCGGTCGGCCTGGTCCGCTTGCCGCCGCTGCGAGCGCGGGTATATTACTTCGATGGCTGTCAGCTCTCCCGACCTGAAAGCGTTCCTGCTCGCCACCCCTTTTTTCGGTGGCCTTTCTGACTCCAGCCTCGATCTCCTGGTCTCCATGCTGGCCGAGCGCCGCTTCGACGCCGGCGCCACCGTCGTCGCGGAAGGCGAGCCGGGGCGCTCGATGTTCATCGTCCACTCCGGCCAGCTGGTGGTGAGCAAGCTTTTGCAGACCGGGCGTATCATGCGCATGTCGGGTCTCGAGCCTGGTGATTTCTTCGGCGAAATGACGCTGATCGAAATGCAGAACCGGTCAGCCACCGTCGTCGCTGAGAATCCAACCGTGCTGTACGAACTCACGGCCCGCGACCTCTACAAGTGCTACAAGTCCGACATCCAGGCGTATGTGTTGGTGATGCAGAACATCAACCGCGAGCTTTGCCGGCGGCTTCGCCGCGCCGACAATCGCATCGCCGAGTTGCAGTTACGGCAGACGGGTCAATGATGCTGCCTCTGGCTTGAAGCCTAGGTCGAGGACTGAGTTCGACCGAGCATCGATAGCGCGGTACAAGCGAGATCCGCCGTCGATTCCACCAGCCGGTCCGCTCCAGCGGTTTCAAGTTCATCCCGCGTGCCATATCCCCAAAGCACGCCAAGCCCGCGCATTCCAACCGCATGCGCGCCGGAAATGTCATAGCGGCGGTCCCCAACCATCACGCTGTGCGCGGGTGAAAGGCCGTACTCCGACAAAATATGGGCGAGCAGTTCAGGCTTGTGATCCAGTTCGCCACCCGGCACCGAGCCGTGGATGCCGTCGAAATATGTCGTCAGTTCCAGATGTTCCAGGATGCGGCGCGCGAAAACCAACCGCTTTGATGTTGCCAGATAGATCCGCAATCCGGCTCGCTGCATCGTCTTCAGGGAATCGCCAATTCCCGGATAAAGCTCGCTTCCGAGCAGGCCGATTTCACCGTAATGCCGGCGAAAGGCCAATACCGCCTCGCCGATCCTGTCATCCCCATAGGGCTGCAGCAGGAACTGCATCACGTCTTCGAGCGGCGGCCCGATGACACGCTTGATGTCGTGGATTTCGTCCAGCTCATGTCCGAGGGATCGCAGCGCCACCACGCAGCTTGCCAAAATGCCGGGCTGGGAATCGATCAGGGTGCCGTCGAGATCGAGAAGAACGGAGCAAATGGGGGGCATGGCCCGAACATAGAGTTCAAATCCGGGAGGCACAACGTCTGCTGTGGCGCTACTTCCCCGCCTTGGCGCCGCGCGGCTTGCTGTCGCGCATCAGGCGGTCGATGTGCATGCGGATATGGGCGGCCTCGGCCGAGGTGTTGGCCAGCGCGATGGCGCGATCGAAGGCGACGCGGGCTTCCTCGTTGCGCCCGAGCTGCATCAGGAAGGCGCCGCGCACGCCGAAGTAATGGAAATAGTTCGACAGCCTGGCCGCAAGCGGCTCGATCATCTCGAGCGCGGCTTCGGGCCCCCGCACCTTGGAGACCGCAACCGCGCGGTTCAGCGTGACGACGGGAGACGGCTGCATGATCTCGAGCGCGCCGTACAACAGGTCGATCTGGGTCCAGTCGGTATCCTCTGGCTTTTCGGCGCGGGCATGCAAGGCGGCGATCGCCGCCTGAATTTGATAGGGACCGCTGCGGCGATGGCGCATTGCCTTGTCGATCAGCGCCAGCCCTTCGGCAATCATCTTGCTATTCCAGCGCGAGCGATCCTGATCGTCGAGCAGGATCACCGCGCCGTCGGCATCGAACCGCGCCGCGGCACGGGCGTGCTGCAGCAGCAATAGCGCGGTCAGCCCCATGATCTCGGGCTCGCCCTGGAACAGCCGCAGCAACAGCCGCGCCAGCCGGATCGCCTCCTCGCACAGCGGGCTGCGGATCTCGGCGGTATCGCCGCTCGCGGAATAGCCCTCGTTGAAGATCAGGTAGATCATCGCGGCAACCGCAGCTAACCGCTCGGTGCGCTCCACCGCGCCCGGGGTCTCGAAGGGCACGTCGGCGTCGGCGACACGGGCCTTGGCGCGGGTGATGCGCTGCTCCATCGCGGCTTCCGAGACCAGGAACGCGCGCGCGATCTGCTTGACCGTCAATCCCGAGACGATGCGCAGCGCCAGCGCGATCTGCTGCGTTGCCGGCAGGTCCGGATGGCAGCAGATGAACAGCAGCCGCAAAATATCGTCACGGTAATGCGAGCCGTCGAGCCGCTCGGCCAACTGCTCCTCGGCGTCGTCGGTATCCGAGATGGCGTGATCGTCCTCCGGCAGCGGCTCCTGCTTGCGGCCCCGCCTGATATCGTCGATCGCGACGTTGCGCCCGACCATGATCAGCCACGCCGCCGGGTCGCGCGGCGGCCCGTTCTGCGGCCAGCTCTTCAGCGCCCGCAGGCAGGCGTTCTGGAAGGCTTCCTCGGCGGTATCGAGATTGCGGAAGTAACGCAGCAGCGCACCGACCGCCTGGGGACGCGCCGAGGTCAGCGCGCCATCGATCCAGGCGGTATCGGTCATTTCGCGACACTCCCCGGCGTGAACATGCCGACCGGACGGATCTCGTAGGCGCCGCCGGGATTGGCCTTGCCGAGATCGCGCGCGACGTCGAGCGCCTCGTCGAGATTCTTGCAATCGACGACATAGAAGCCGAGCAGTTGCTCCTTGGTCTCGGCATAGGGGCCGTCGAGCACGACCGGCGGATCATCCTTGCGCAGCGTGGTCGCCGCCGTCGTCGGCAACAGCCGGGCGACCGGGCCGAGCCTTCCCTGTTTGCTCAAACCCTCCTGCACGACGGCCAGTTTCTTCATGACCGCGGCGTCGTGTTCCTCGGACCAGGAACCCGTTGTGTCTTCGTCGTGATAGCAAAGGATGGCGTACAGCATGCGACCGGCATCTCCGTTGTCTCTTAGAGAGGCATGATTTTCTCGGAAGACCGTAGTCCCACTCTTTCGGATCATGCCCTAGGAACGAACGAGTATGCCCGCAGCCGACAGGGGAGCGAAAGAAATTTTCGCGCGTGTTCCGCGGCCTGTCGGGGTCCGAATCAGCATGAATTTGCGCATCTGGTATCTCCCCTGCTGGCTCAAGGAGCCTAGCGCAGTGCTTCATCCCATGTGATACGGGGGCACGGTGCGTGGCGATGCGAAGGAAATGGCAATGAACAAGGGTGCGCTCGCGCTGCTGGTGCATGGCGGGACCGATAACTGGTCGCCGGTGCGGTGGATGCAGCGATTCAATGCGGTCTGCCCGGATCGGGACGTGGTGCAGATGCCGGATGCGACCTTCGATCCGGCCAAGGTGCATTATGCCGCGGTGTGGAAGCCGAAGCCCGGGGACCTCGCCGGTTTCCCTAACCTGCGCGTCATCTTCAATCTCGGCGCCGGCGTCGATGCGCTGATGGCGGATGCCTCGCTGCCCGATTTGCCACTGGTGCGGGTCGCGGTCCCCGACCTCACCGAGCGAATGACGGAATATGTCGTGCTGCACGCGCTGATGCATCACCGGCAGGAGCTCTATCTGCGGGAGTCGCAGCGTGTGAAGCGTTGGTCGCCGCAGCCGCAATGGGCGGCGAACGCGATTACCGTCGGCATCATGGGGCTCGGCGCGCTGGGGGCGCATACCGCCGGGGTGCTGAGGCATGTCGGCTTCAAGGTCGTGGGCTGGAGCCGGAGCCCCAAGGAGATCGCCGGCGTGCCGTGCTTTCACGGCGAGCAGCAACTGGAAGCGTTTTTGCGGCAGACCGATATTTTGGTCTGCCTGCTGCCGCTGACGGCGGATACGCGGCAAATCCTCAATCGCGGGCTGTTTGAAAAACTCAACCGCAATAGCCCGATGGGCGCGCCGGTGCTGATCAATGCCGGCCGCGGCGGCCTGCAGAACGAGGCTGATATTTTGAGCTGCCTGGCGGACGGCACGCTCGGCGGCGCCTCGCTCGACGTCTACGTGACTGAGCCGTTGCCCGCGGACAGCCCGTTCTGGACCCATCCGAAAGTGGTGCTGACCCCGCACAATGCCGCCGACACCGATCCCGACGAAATCTCGAAATACGTCGCCCAGCAGATCGAACGCTTCGAAGCCGGCGGCGCGCTGGACAATGTCGTCGATCGCGGGCGCGGGTATTGAAACGTCGTCCCGGCAAAGGCCGGGACCCATAGCCACCAGCTTTCGTGTTTTCCACGCTGGTCGTTATCTTTCTTTCCAACAACACCGGCCGCGGCGTATGGGTCCCGGCCCCC
>JBOHIT010000756.1:0-4069 GCA_050726155.1 Bradyrhizobium sp. | reverse complement strand
GCATGTCGATGCGCGCCTTGATCGGCTGGGTCCAGGCGTTGGAGACGCCGGGAAACTGCAGCGCGCGATCCATCTCCGCGGTCAGGCTTTCCACGGTCATGCCGGGCCGCCATTCCGCCTTCGGCTTGAGGTTGATCACGGTCTCGAACATTTCGGACGGCGCCGGGTCGGTCGCCGTCATGGCGCGGCCGGCCTTGCCGTAGACCGATTCCACTTCCGGGAAGGTCCGGATGATGCGGTCCTGGGTCTGCAGCAATTCGCCGGCCTTGGTGACGGAAATCCCCGGCAGTGTCGTCGGCATGTACAGCAGCGTGCCTTCGTTGAGGTTCGGCATGAATTCGGTGCCGAGCTGCCGCGCCGGCCAGATCGTGACGGCGAGGATCGCCACCGCCATCAGGATCACCAGCACTTTCGCGCGCATCACCGCCTTGATCACGGGGCGGTAGATCCAGATCAGGAAGCGGTTGATCGGGTTCTTGTGCTCGGGAATGATCTTGCCGCGCACGAAGATCACCATCAGCGCCGGCACCAGCGTTACCGACAGCAGTGCCGCGGCGGCCATCGCAAAGGTCTTGGTGAAGGCGAGTGGGCTGAACAGCCGGCCTTCCTGCGATTCCAGCGTGAATATCGGCATGAACGAAACCGTGATGATCAGCAGGCTGAAGAACAGCGCGGGCCCCACCTGCGACGCCGCCTCGATCAGCACGTCGACGCGCGATCGTCCGGGCTCGGCGCGCTCCAGATGCTTGTGCGCATTCTCGATCATCACGATCGCGGCGTCGACCATGGCGCCGATCGCGATCGCAATGCCGCCAAGACTCATGATGTTGGAGCCGAGCCCGAGCAGCTTCATCGCCCCGAACGCCATCAGCACGCCGACCGGCAGCATCAGGATCGCGACCAGCGCGCTGCGGACATGCAGCAGGAACACGATGCACACCAGCGCCACGATCACGCTCTCCTCGAACAGCGTGCGCTTGAGCGTATCGATCGCGGCGTTGATCAAATTCGAGCGGTCATAGACCGAAACGATCTCGACCGATTTCGGCAGGCTGCTTCCGATCTCACTGATCCGCTTCTTGACGTTCTGGATCACGTCGAGCGCATTGACGCCGAAACGCTGCAGCACGATACCGCTGGCGACTTCACCCTCGCCGTTGAGTTCGGTGATGCCGCGCCGCTCGTCGGGGCCGAGTTCGACCCGGGCAACGTCTTTCAGCAGCACCGGCGTTCCGCCGCTGGTCTTGAGCACGATATTGCCGAGGTCGTTGATGCCCTTGATGTAGCCCCTACCGCGTATGACGTGTTCGAATTCGGACAGTTCGACGGTACGGCCGCCGACGTCGGCATTGCTGGCGCGGATCGCATCGCGCATTTTTTGCATGGTGATGCCGAGGTCGCGCATCCGCTGCGGATCGAGCACGACGTTGTATTGCCGGACAAAGCCGCCGACGCTGGCGACTTCCGCGACGCCCTCGGCTTTGGCGAGCGCGAATTTCAGGTTCCAGTCCTGGATCGCGCGGGTGTCGGATAGGTTCAGCTCCTTCGACATCACGGCGTACTGGTAGACCCAGCCGACGCCGGTGGCGTCTGGGCCCATTGTCGGCGTTACGCCGGCGGGCAGGCGGGAGGCCGCGCTGTTGAGGAATTCGAGCACGCGCGAGCGGGCCCAGTAGATGTCGGTGCCGTCCTCGAAGATGACGTAGACGAACGACACGCCGAAGAACGAGAACCCGCGCACGACTTTTGAGCGCGGCACCGTCAGCATGGCGGTCGTGAGCGGATAGGTGACCTGGTCCTCGATCACCTGCGGCGCCTGGCCGGGATACTCGGTGTAGACGATGACCTGGGTGTCGGAGAGGTCGGGGATGGCGTCCAGCGGCAAATGCGCCAACGCATAGATGCCGGCGGCGGTGGCGAAACCGGCGCCGAACAGCACCAGCAGCAAATTGCGCGCGGACCAGGCGATCAGGCGGGCGATCATTGCGGCACTCCGTCGGCAAAGCCCTTCAGGGCGGCCTTCAGGTTGCTTTCCGCGTCGATCAGGAAGTTCGCCGCTACCACCACCGGTTCGCCGTCGCTGATCCCCTCGCGCACCTCCACATAGCCGTCGCCGCGATGGCCGAGCTTGACCTCGCGCGGCTCGAAGCGGCCTTCGCCCTTGTCGACGAACACGGCCTGACGCCGGCCGGTATCCATCACGGCGCTCTCCGGGATCGTCAGCACCGGCGCGGGACTGCCGATATCGATTTCGGCATCGACATACATGTCATGGATCAGCACCAGGTCGGGATTGTTGAGTTCGATCCGCAAGCGCCCGGTCCGCGTCTCCTTGTTGATCTGCGGATAGATCACGTTGATTTTCCCGGTGAAGGTCCGGCCGGGAAAACCACGCGCCCTCACGGTCGCCGCTTGCCCCAGCGCCAGCATCCCCATGTCGCGCTCGGCGACGTCGATCATGGCCCAAACCAGCGTATGGTCGGCGATGCGGAACAGCACGTCGCCGGGTTGGGCGCGGGCGCCCTCGACGGCGTTGCGCTCCAGCACGATGCCGTCGCGCGGCGAGGTCCACTCGACGCCGATCGGGACGGTCCGGCTTTTCTCCATCGCCGCTATCGCCGCCTCGGGTACGTCGAGATTCATCAGCCGCTGCCGCGAACCCCGGCCATAGCTCGCATCGCCGCTGATGGCCTTCGAGTTGATCGTGGAAATATATTCGGCCGCCGCCGACAAGATCGCCGGACTGTAGACTTCCATCAGCGGCTCGCCCTTGGCGACGTGGCTGCCGGTGGTGACACCCGCCACCTTCTGAAGATAGCTTTCGGCCCGCATTGAAATGACCGAGACACGGCGCTCGTCGAGCTGAACGGTGCCCGGGGCATGGATGGTGCTGCGGATGACGCGCGGCGCCGCCGGTTCCGACTTGACACCGGTGCGCTGGATCTTGCCCGGCGACAGTTTGACAGAACCGTCGTCGGTGTCCTCGCCCTCGTAGACGGCGATGTAATCCATCCCCATCGAATCCTTCTTCGGCTTGGGGGAAGTATCCGGCAACCCCATCGGGTTGCGATAGTATTTGATCTTGCGATCGGCTGGCGGGGCGGGGGCGGCCGATGTCGTCGTCCCAGCGGCGTCCTGGTCGAAGCTGACGTCGGCCTCGGCGGGAACGGCGCGATAGTCACGACCGTCAGGCGTCTTTCTCGGCGTCAGCGAATACGACGGTTTGCCGTCCGGGTCCTGATAATAGATGGGCGCGCGAACCTCGTCCGCTGCGGCGCGCGTGATCATGGCGACGGTGCGCGCGGGCAGTCCCTGCGCGCCGGCGAGGAGGAGCGCGGCACCCGCTGCTGCGATCAACGCGGCGGTGGCGCTGGCGATGATGGCGCGGTTCATTTCTGCGCCGTGATGACAAGCTTGTTGTCGACCGTACCGGTCTCGCCCTGCACCTTCGCGCCGAGCGAAAGCTGCCAGCGGCCAGCCATGCCGAATGTCGCCTTGAACTTGTAAATCCCCGGCTCGGTAGCCGGCACCGGCGTGATCTTGGTCGCCATTTCCTGCATGGCATCCGGTGCCATGTCCAGGCGGGTGGCGAAGACAACGGCATCTGGTACCGGCTTTCCGGTTTTCGTGTTCATCAACCGAACGGCAATGGTCTTGTCGGGTCCGGCGCGGACGGTCTGGTCGACGAGTTCGAACTTGTAGTCCGTGATATCAGCGAGAACGGCAGTGCTTGCGCCGCCGATCGCGGCAGCGATCAGCGCCGCCCGGAAGGCGCGCGTATCGGTGAACATCTTCATTTTGTAAGTCCTCGATTGTCCTGGATATGCCGCGTTACCGGCACGATCACGGGCGCATCAAAGCGCCGCGCGACATTAGGCGTTACGCCGAATGGACCTGGGACCGGGGAGGTCTTGGAGGGGGATGTTGGCCGAGGCTATCGCCTTGCGGATCGCTGCCGGGCGACAGCATCCGCACCGTGACAGGCCGGATTTCGACCACGCCGGCAGACGATGGTTCGTGAAAACTCTGGACCATGCAGAGCGCCATCAGCGGGCACTGGTCGCAATCC
>JBOHIT010000755.1:0-11557 GCA_050726155.1 Bradyrhizobium sp. | reverse complement strand
GAGCCACCCTCTCCCACAAGGGGAGAGGGGAAGAACCGATACGAGCCCACAATTGCGCAGCTTCGACACGCCTCTGCCGATCGACGCCGTGCTCGACGAGTTGGCGCGCACGCTGACGGGCAACAATGCCGCGGTGCTGGTGGCCCCTCCGGGCGCCGGCAAGACCACGCGGGTGCCGCTGGCGCTGCTGGATGCGCCCTGGCTCAAGGGCAAGAAGATCATCATGCTGGAGCCGCGTCGGATTGCGGCGCGGGCGAGCGCGGAACGCATGGCGCGGACGCTCGGCGAGCGCGCTGGCGAGACCGTCGGCTATCGCGTCCGCTTCGGCTCGAAGATATCGCGCGCGACCCGCATCGAGGTCGTCACCGAGGGAATCTTCTCCCGCCAGATTCTCGATGATCCCGAGCTGAACGGGGTCGCTGCCGTGTTGTTCGACGAGTTCCACGAACGCTCGCTCGATGCCGATCTGGGCCTGGCGCTGGCACGCGACGCGCAGACCGGGTTGCGCGAGGATCTGCGCATTCTCGTGATGTCGGCGACGCTCGACGGCGCGCGGGTCGGAAAGCTTCTGGGCGATGCGCCGGTTGTCGCCAGCGAGGGCCGCGCCTTTCCGGTGGAGACGCGTTATCTCGGCCGCAAGTCCGATGCGCCGCTGGAGCGCCAGATGGCCGATGCGATCGCCGCCGCGCTGCGCGCCGATCCCGGCTCGGTGCTGGCCTTCCTGCCGGGCGCCGCTGAAATCCGCCGCACCCAGAATTTTCTCGGCGAGCGCGTTCATGATGCCAGCGTCGAGATCGTGCCGTTGTTCGGTGCGCTCGATGCCGCCGTGCAGGATCGCGCCATTCAACCCGCGCCGAAGGGGCAGCGCAAGGTGGTGCTGGCGACCTCGATTGCCGAGACCTCGTTGACGATTGAAGGTGTTCGCATTGTCGTGGATTCCGGCATGGCGCGGGTGCCGCGCTACGAGCCGGATATCGGCCTGACGCGGCTCGAAACCGTGCGCGCGTCGCGTGCGGCGGTCGATCAGCGCCGCGGCCGCGCCGGCCGCACCGAGCCCGGCGTGTGTTACCGGCTGTGGGACGAACCGCAGACCGCGTCGCTCGCCGCCTACACGCAGCCTGAAATTCTCTCGGCCGATTTATCCTCGCTGGTGCTCGACCTCGCGCAATGGGGCGTGCGCGACCCAGCGACCCTGGCGTTCCTCGATCCGCCGCCGGCGCCCGCGTTGAAGGAGGCCAATAGCCTGCTCGGCGAACTCGGCGCGCTCGATGGCGACGGCCGGATCACTGCGGAAGGAAAAAGCCTGCGTGCGCTGGCGCTGCCGCCACGGCTGGCGCGCATGATCGTCGACTCGCATCGCGCCGGTGCGGGCGAGGAAGCCGCTGACATCGCTGCCATCCTGACTGAGCGCGGCCTCGGCGGCGACAGCGTCGATCTCGATCACAGGCTGGACCAGTTTCGCCGCGACCGCTCGCCGCGTGCGGCGAGCGCGCGCAGCCTGGCGCAGCGCTGGGCGTCACAGGTGGCGGCCGAAGCGCCGACTTCGCAAGCGGATGGCGAGCTGAGCACCGGCGTGATGCTGGCCTTTGCCTTTCCCGACCGCGTCGCGCGCAACCGCGGCAACGGCAGTTTTGTGTTGGCCAACGGCCGCGGTGCGGCCGTGGAACAAACGTCAGCGCTGGCGCGCGCGCCCTATATCGCGGTCGCCGAACTCACCGGCACCGCCGCGCAGGGCCGCATTCTATTGGCGGCGCCGATCGCGCAGGAAGAGATCGAATTGCGCTTTGCCGACCAGATCGAGAACGCCGAGGAGATTTCATTCGACCGCGGCGCGATGGCGCTGCGGGCGCGGCGCAAGCGCAGCCTGCACGCGATCACGCTGTCGGAAGCGCCGATGGCGCTGTCTCCTTCGGCGGAGACCGCGAAAATCTTCGCCGCCGGTTTGATCGCGGCCGGGCTCGACAAACTGCCGTGGTCAAAATCATGCAAGCAATGGCGCGACCGCGTTATGTTCCTGCGCAAGGCGGAAGGCGATAGCTGGCCCGATTTGTCCGACGACGCGCTGGCCGCCACCAGCGAGACCTGGCTCGAGCCTGCGCTCTACGACAAGACTTCGCTCAAAGACCTCTCGCCCGGCGATCTCTCCGACGCGCTGATGGCGTTGTTGCCGTGGGAGTTGCGGGCGCGGCTGGAGCGCGAGGCGCCGACGCATTTCGAGGCGCCGACCGGCACCCAGCTTGCAATCGATTACGAGGCCGAGCAGGGGCCGACGATTGCCGTGCGGCTGCAGGAATTGTTCGGCCTCAACACCCATCCTTCAATTGCCAAGGGCGCGGTGCCGCTGGTGCTGGAATTGCTGTCGCCGGCGCAGCGGCCGGTCCAGGTCACGCGCGATTTGCCCGGGTTCTGGCGCGGCAGTTATGCGGCCGTTCGTTCCGACCTGCGCGGCCGCTATCCCCGGCACCCCTGGCCGGAAGACCCCGCCAATGCCGTCCCGACGCGGCGGGTCAAGCCGCGCGGCACCTGAACGGCGCGATTACACGCGCCCGTTAACACTTCACTCATCCTTTTCGCCAAAATGGCAGCCTCGGCCGGCGTTGTTAGTCGCGCCTTGGCCGGCGCCGTGATGTGATCGGCGGTCTTTTTGTTTTGACGCGTTTTCTTCACGCGAACCGGTTCTCACTTCGCTTGAAAACGCTTTGTACAGTGGTGTGTGGCGTCATGCGTAACCTGATGATCTTTGCCGCCGTCCTGGTCGCCCTCGGCAGCTTCATGGCGCAGATGGCCGACAAATTTACGCCGGCATCCGCCAAGGCCGCGCCGCCCAAAGCCCAATCCGTGACGGTGGCGCAAGCAGGCCCCCGCAGCCTCAGCATTCCCAGGGACGCGCGCGGTCATTTCCAGACCGATGGCCGGATCGACGGCCAGCGCGTCGACTTCATGGTCGACACCGGCGCCTCGCTGGTGGCGCTGAACGAAAAATCCGCGGCGCGGTTCGGCCTGCGTCCCTCCCGCGGCGATTACAACACCACCGTCACCACCGCCAACGGCACCATCAGGGCGGCGCGCGCGCGGCTTGCCATGATCGATCTCGGCGGCATCGTGGTGCGTGACGTCGATGCCATGGTGCTGCCCGACGAGGCGCTCTCGGAAAACCTGCTCGGCCTGTCGTTCCTGTCGAAGCTGAAGCGCTTCGAATACGCCAACGGCAAACTGGTGCTGGAGCAATAGGCGGCTCTGCCGCCAAATCCGCCGCAATTAATCGCCAAAAGCCAGCAATCCCGCCTTCCGCTGCGGCTGTGCTTTCGCTAAGCCTGCGGCGTTGCCCTGCTGTCTTCCCAAGAGGCCATTATCAGATGTTTCCGAAGCCGAAATCCGTGCTGGTTCCGAATACCTATGCCTTTGAATCCGAGCCAATGGTGAAGGCGACGGGTTTCCGCGAATATGACGCGCGCTGGCTGTTCAACAAGGAAATCAACCTGATGGGCATTCAGGCGCTGGGCATGGGGCTCGGCGCGCTGATCGCGGAACGCGGCATCAAACAGGAAATCGTCACCGGCCACGATTTCCGCGGCTATTCGGCCTCGATCAAATATGCGCTGATTTCGGGCCTGATGGCGGCCGGCTGCAAGGTGCATGACATCGGGCTTGCGGTGACGCCGATGGCCTATTTCGCCCAGTTCGATCTCGACGTGCCCTGCGTCGCCATGGTGACCGCGTCGCATAACGACAATGGCTGGACCGGGGTCAAGATGGGCGCCAACCGGCCGCTGACCTTCGGCCCCGACGAGATGACGCGGCTGAAGGAAATCGTGCTCAACGCCGACTTCAAAAACAAGCCCGGCGGCTCCTATCAATTCCACGAGAATTTTCCGGCGCGCTACATCGCTGACCTCACCAAGCGCCCGAAGCTGAAGCGCAAGCTCAAGGTCGTGGTCGCCTGCGGCAACGGCACCGCGGGCGCGTTCGCGCCGCAGGTGATGGAAGCGATCGGCTGCGAGGTGATCCCGCTCGACACCGAGCTCGATTACACCTTCCCGAAATACAATCCGAACCCCGAAGACATGGAGATGCTGCACGCGATCCGCGACGAAGTGCTGAAGCACAAGGCCGATGTCGGCCTCGGCTTCGACGGCGACGGCGATCGCTGCGGCGTGGTCGACAATACCGGCGAAGAGATTTTTGCCGACAAGGTCGGCGTGATGCTGGCGCGCGACATGTCGGCAATCCACAAGGATGCGCTGTTCGTCGTCGACGTGAAGTCGACCGGATTGTTCGTCACCGATCCGGTTCTGCAGAAGCAGGGCGCCGGGACCGAATATTGGAAGACCGGCCATTCCTACATGAAGCGCCGCACCAACGAACTCGGTGCGCTGGCGGGTTTCGAAAAGTCCGGGCACTTCTTCTTCAACACGCCGTTCGGCCGCGGCTATGACGATGGCTTGGTCTCGGCGATCGCGATCTGCGAGATGCTCGACCGCGCCACCGGCAAGTCGATGGCCGATTTGAAGGACGCGCTGCCGAAAACCTGGTCGTCGCCGACGATGTCGCCGCATTGCGCCGACGAGACCAAATACGGTGTCGTCGACGCCGTGGTGAAGCATTTCGAGGGCTTGCAGAAAAAGGGCGAGAAGGTCGCCGGCCAGCCGATCCGCGATCTCGTCACGGTCAACGGCGTACGCGTCACGTCACAGGACGGCAGCTGGGGCCTGGTGCGGGCGTCCTCCAACAAGCCGGAGCTGGTCGTGGTGGTCGAAAGCCCGGTCAGCGAGGCGCGGATGCACGAGATGTTCGAGGCGATGGATTCGGTGCTGCGAACGCATCCCGAAGTCGGCGAATACAATCAGAAGATTTGAGGTTTTTTCACCTCGCCCCGCAAGAGCGGGGCGAGGGAGTAACAGCCCTACGCCGCCGGCACCGGCAGCGCGGTGACTGACTTGATCTTCTCCATCGCAAAGCGCGAGGTGACGTTCTTCAGCGGCACGGCGCTGATCAGCTTTTTGTAGAACACGTCATAACTCGCCATGTCGGCGACCACGACGCGCAGCATGTAATCGACGTCGCCGGCCATCCGGTAGAATTCCATCACCTCGGGCATGGCGCTGACGGCGCTTGCGAAGGTCTTCAGCCAGGCTTCGGAATGGTCGGAACTCTCGACCGAGACGAACACGGAAATGCCGAGCCCGATCTTGTTCTGGTCGACCAGGGCAACCCGACGCAGGATCACCCCGTCGGCTTCCAGCCGCTGGATCCGCTTCCAGCATGGGGTCGACGACAGCCCGACCCGGTCGCCGATTTCGGCCACGGAGAGGGAGGCGTCCTCCTGCAGCACGGTGAGGATTTTGCGGTCGATGGCATCGAGCCGGCGGCTGGCATCGGGAAGCTGAACGGCGAGGTCGGTCATGAGAAGAATGTTCCATATAGAAGGATTTCATCCCTCATATATAGAAAATTCTTCTATATCAAGTTCAATTATTGACCGGGAGAGGCTGTGCCTGCGCCTTGGCCCTGCTTCAAAAGCTCTTCAACTTCAATACGTTGCGGCGCAGCAAAGGCGCCGCCGAAGCGGGTGCATTTCAGCGCTGCAGCCGCGGAAGCGAATCGCAGGGCCTGCCGCAACTCCTGTCCTTCGGTGATAGCGAGCGCGAAGGCGCCGTGGAACACGTCGCCGGCGCCCAGCGTGTCGACGGTATGGACCGGGAAAGCCGGGGTCTCCTGGATCGCCTGATTCTCGTCGAGCCAGATCGTGCCGCGAGGGCCGCGGGTTCCGGCCAGGAACGACTTGGTCAGCTTGGCGATTTTCTTCAGCGCCTGGGCGTCGTCGGTGACGTCTGCGGTCTCCTGCAGCGGCTCGCTGGAAAACACCAGGTGCGAAGACGCGTTGAGCAGGCCCTCGCGCAGCGACATCGCGCGGTCGACGTCGACGATCACGGGGATGCCGCGCCTTTGCGCCTCGGCGCAAAGATCCGTGCAGAATCCCGCGGCACGGCTCTCGGTCAGGATCGCGGCGCAATCGTCCAGCAGCGTGTCGAAGTCGGGCAATTTCACCTTCCACAGTTCCGGATCGCGGAAGGTCACGATGGTGCGCTCGCCGGAAGGATCGATCATCACCGCCGAGATCGGCGTTACCAGGCCCGGCATGTGGATGAGATGTTTCGTCTCGATGCCCTCATGCGCCATCTGATCGAAGATGAAGCGACTCGATGTTTCCTTGGCATCGCCCATCGGCCCGCAGATCGAGGCGCGGCCACCGAGCCGAACGATGCCGATCGCGCCATTGAGCGCGTTGCCGCCACAGATTTCGTCGAATGCGGTGGCGTTCTCTTTGGAGCCGCGCCCAGGAACACCTGGCGTATGAAACGTCAGGTCGCGCACCGGCATGCCAATGCACAGGATTCGCGGCGGGGTTTTCGGTGCTTTATCCTGAAAGTTCATCCGGGAATCCGTCATGCCGGCTCCGCCATCTGACGGAACCCAGAACGCTGATTTCCGGAGGTAATGGATTGGTCCATCGGACGGTTCCCGCTATGCGCCCGAATCGGTTCCGCCATGCACCCAGCGGCCAATCAAATGATGGGCAATCGCGAACGGGTGCGCGGCAAACATGCCGTCGGGATGGGTGCGGCTGTGCATCAGGGTGACTTCGTCGCGCGTGAACCAGCGCGCATCCTCCAGTTCGGCCTTGTCGACCACGATTTCGTCCGAGGTGGCGCGCGCGGCGCATCCGATCATCAGCGACGACGGGTAGGGCCACGGCTGCGTCATGTAATAGGTCACGTCGGTGCAGTGAATCCCGGATTCCTCGAAAATCTCGCGGCGGACCGCGTCCTCGATGGTTTCGGCGGCTTCGACGAATCCCGCAAGGCACGACCACATCCCCGGCAAGAACTGCTTCTGCCGTCCCAGCAGGCACCTGTCGCCATGCGTGACCAGCATGATCACGACCGGATCGGTGCGCGGAAAATGCTCGACCTTGCAGTTCGGGCAGTCGCGCTTCCAGCCGCCTTCTTTCATCGAGGTGCGGGTGCCGCAATTGGCGCAATAGCCATGGCGCTGATGCCAGCTCACCATCGATTTGGCCATCGCGATCGCCGAGAGCTGTTCGGTCGGTACCGCGCCCTGCATCACCATGCCGCGCAGTTCGGTGACGGCGACGTCGTCGCGGCCCAGCAGCTTTTCCACCGCCGCCGCGGCAATGCCCATGCCGAAAACTGGCGCGCCGTCGCGCAGGCCCAGAAAGATCGTGCCGGGATTGGCGCCCAGTTTCACCGCCTCGTCGACTCCGAGCAGGGCGCGCGAGCCGCCGGCTTCCTTCCGTACCACCAGCGAGTCGCGATAGATCACGTAGGCGCGGGCGTCACGGTGGCTTTCCAGCGCAAACAGTTTCTCGTCATTGCCGCGCAGGTGCGCGGCGCGGTCGAGAATGTGGGTGACGAAAGCGGGCTTGCCGAGCGGAAACGAATCTAAAATGGACATGAATTCAACCTAGCCAAATCTTGCGGCGGAGCGCGCTGATGAAATTCTGGACTTCCTCGGCGTCATGCGCCAGTGGCGGCATTACGCCCCACACCGGCCGCGGCCAGGCCGCATCGCTGGTGCGGCGCGCGATGACGTGAACATGGAGCTGCGGCACCAGGTTGCCCAGTGCCGCGATATTGAGCTTGTCGCATTGGGTGATCTCTTTCAGGGCGCGCGCGACACGCGAGACCTCCGTCATCAGCTGCGCCTGCGCGACCTCGTCGAGATCGATGATCTCCACGGCCCCCTCGCGGCGCGGCACCAGCAGCATCCACGGATAATGCGCGTCCTTGATCACCAGGACCCGGCACAACGGCAGGTCGCCGATGTCGATGGTGTCTTTCTTGAGTTGGGAGTGCAGCGACCAGGCGGCTTCAGACATACGAATTTCCTCGTCATGGCCGGGCTTGTCCCGGCCATCCACGTCTTCCCGGTTGGGAACCAAAGAAAGGCGTGGATGCCCGGCACAAGGCCGGGCATGACGGCAAGTAAAGCCAATCCGCGTTTCCACACAAGTCCCGCAAACCACCACTCACCCCGCTTGCTTTCCGGCCCTTTTGGCCCCAAATAAGGGCCGGGAGATTGGCGGTGGACGAGCCACTCGCCAACCGGGTCAGGTCCGGAAGGAAGCAGCCCTAACGAGGTCCGGATCGGGTCGCTCGTCAGTCTCCTACCTGTTTTTCGAGCGAATCGCGCGCAAAGCGGCGACGGCCGCCTTGGGCGCTTGATTCCTCCTTTCCGCAAGCCGGCCTTGAGAGACAATCAATTGCGGATCGACCGATGAGCGATGCTGGCGCGCCCCCCAACAAATCAGACAGCGCCGATCAGGGCGGTTTCGCACTCGGCGGCGCACCCGAGGCCGGGAAGCACTATCGGGTGCTGGCGCGCAAATACCGCCCCTCCAGCTTCGAGGATTTGATCGGCCAGGAGGCCATGGTCCGCACGGTTTCGAATGCGTTCGAAACCGGACGGATTCCGCAGGCCTGGATTCTGACCGGGGTGCGCGGCGTCGGCAAAACCACCACGGCGCGGATTCTGGCCCGCGCGCTGAATTACGAAATGGCCGACGGCTCGGTGAAGGGCCCGGCGATCCAGATGCCGACGCTCGGCGTGCATTGCCAGGCGATCATGGAAAGCCGGCACATGGACGTGCTGGAAATGGACGCTGCGTCCCATACCGGCGTCGACGACGTGCGCCAGATCAACGACAGCGTGCGCTATGCGCCGGCCAGCGCGCGCTACAAGGTCTACATCATCGACGAAGTCCACATGCTGTCGACGGCCGCCTTCAACGCGTTCCTGAAGACGCTGGAAGAGCCACCGGAGCACGCCAAATTCGTGTTCGCCACCACCGAGATCCGCAAAGTGCCGGTCACGGTGCTGTCGCGCTGCCAGCGTTTCGACCTCCGCCGGGTCGAGGCCGACGTGCTGATGGGGCATCTGTCCAACATCGCAACGAAAGAAGGTGTCGAGGTCGAACCCGAGGCGCTCGGCATCATCGCGCGCGCGGCTGAAGGCTCGGTGCGCGATTCGCTGTCGCTGTTCGACCAGGCGATCGCGCATGCCGCCGGCAACGTGCGCGCCGACGCGGTGCGGCAGATGCTTGGCCTTGCCGATCGCACCCGGGTGATCGATCTCTTTGAATCGCTGGCGCGCGGCGATATCGCCAGTGCCTTCAAGGAATTTCGCGAGCAATATGATGTTGGCGCCGATCCGGTCGTGGTGCTGTCCGATCTCGCCGAATTCGTCAATTTCGTCACCCGCGTGAAGGTCGTGCCGGCCACCGCCGACAATGTCGCCTATGGCGAGACCGAGCGCGTGCGCGCGCGGGATTTTGCCGCCAAGCTTTCGATGCGGGTGCTGTCGCGGATGTGGCAGATGCTGCTCAAGGGCATCACCGAGGTGCAGACCGCGACGCGGCCGGCCGCGGCGGCCGAAATGGTGCTGGTGCGCATCGCCTATGTCGCGGATATGCCGACGCCGGACGAAGCGATCAGGATGCTGGAACAAAACGGCGGCGGGTCGCCGGTGGTTTCCGGAACGCCCGCGCCATCGCGATCGTCGGCGCCCGCCTCAACCGTTTCATCGATGTCATCCGCGCCGATGCGTGCGCCGTCGGCACAGAGGACCGGCGCCGAGGCCTCCGCGCGTCCGCAAATGGCCTCACCCGTCGCCGAGACGCAATCCGCGCCGGCGCTGCGGATCACGAATTTTCCGCAGCTCGTAGCCCTGGCCGGCGAGAAGCGCGATCTCCTGACCAAGGCGGCACTGGAAGCCGACATGCGCCTGGTGCGCATGGAGGACGGGCGGCTGGAAGTCGCACTCGAACGCCACGCGGCGCGCGCGCTGGTCAGCGATCTCTCGCGCAAGCTGGAACAATGGACCGGCCGGCGCTGGACCGTGATCGTGTCCAACGAGGCCGGACAGGCGACGCTGCGGTCGCAGAACGAGCATGCGAAGAACGAACACGCGCGGGCCGCGGAAGCCGATCCGCGCGTGCAGGAAGTGCTGGCGCGGTTTCCCGGCGCCAAGGTCGTCGAGGTGCGCAAGCTCGCCGCCGAGCCGCCGGAATCGGACGCGATCGGCGAAGACCCCAGCGAGATTTCCGACAGCGACGACGATTGATTCAGAGGACCGACCAATGGCTGATTTTCTCGGCATGATGAAGCAGGCGGCGCAGCTGCAATCCAAGATGCAGGCGATGCAGGAAGAACTCGGCCATGTCGAAGTCGAGGGCATTTCCGGCGGCGGCATGGTCGCCGTGCGCATGACCGCGAAGATGGAAGTGAAGGGCGTCAAGATCGATCCGTCGCTGATGAAGGCGGAAGACCGCGAAATCCTCGAGGACCTCCTGGTGACCGCGCATAATGATGCGCGGCGCAAGGCGGAAACTGCGATGCAGGAAAAGATGCAGGCGCTGACCGGCGGGCTCGGCCTGCCGCCGGGCCTTGGTCTCACCTGAAATGCCTTCTGCGGTTGCCGGCCCCGAAATCGAACGTCTGATCCAGCTCTTGGCGCGGTTGCCCGGGCTTGGGCCGCGTTCGGCGCGGCGCGCGGCGCTGCATCTGATCAAGAAGCGCGAGGCGCTGATGACGCCGCTGGCCGGCGCGCTGCAGGTGGCGATCGACAAGATCCAGGTCTGCAAAACCTGCGGCAATATCGATACGCAAAATCCCTGCACGGTGTGCACCGACCCGCGGCGCGATCCCGCCACCATCGTCGTGGTCGCCGACGTCGCGGATCTCTGGGCGCTGGAGCGGGCCAACGCGACCAACGGCCGTTATCATGTGCTGGGCGCGACGCTGTCGCCGCTCGACGGCGTCGGCCCGCAGGATCTCACCATCGATGCGCTGGTGGCACGGGCGCATGATTCGCAAGTGAGCGAGATCATTCTCGCATTGAATGCGACGGTCGATGGCCAGACCACGGCGCATTACATCACCGATTTGTTGCAGGAAGCCAACGTCAAGGTGACACGGCTGGCCCATGGCGTGCCGGTCGGCGGCGAGCTTGATTATCTCGATGAAGGTACGCTATCCGCAGCGATGCGGCAGCGAACCCTATTCTAACCAACACAACGGAACTGATCGACATGACGAAATCACGATTCGGCAAACGGCTGGGCTTTGCGGCTCTGATGGCGGTGGCTTTTGCAGCACCCTCCGCGGGGGCACAGCAGGCGGCGGAACCTGCACCGCCGAAGCCGGGCAAGCTGATCAACGCCGGCGACGTCCTGTCGGGCGAACTCAACGCCATGAAGGTTCGCGGCGGCAAGAAAGGCAAGCGCGTCGCCACCTATCAGCTCACCAGCGAGCCGCGGCGGTTGCCGCCGCCGAACGGGCTTTGCAATCTGGAGACCGGCCCCGAGACGTTCCAGCTGATCACCTCGAGCGACGCACAGGCGGCGCAGCTGAAGAATTTCATCGGCAAGGAAATTTCAGTGAAGGTCGATGAAGTCGCCTGCGCGCAGGATGCCGGCCAGATGAGCGAAGCCGTGATCACCAAGTGGAGCGTGGTGACGAAGCATTAGGAACAGATC
>JBOHIT010000754.1:0-6375 GCA_050726155.1 Bradyrhizobium sp. | reverse complement strand
GCACCGCAGCACCATCGTGGCGCGCCAGCGCACCGGCGCCGACCAGCACGATCGGGTTCTTGGCGCCCTTGAGCACCTCGGCGAAGGACTGCTTGCCGGCGGCGAGATCGTTGAGCGAATCCGTGCCCGCGCCGAGATAATCGTAATCATAGGTCAGATCGGCCCGGGCGCCGATTACGCCGACCTTGAGCTTGCCCGAGCGCCAGCGCTTGCGGATGCGCGCGTTGAACACGGCGGCTTCCTTGCGCGGGTTCGAGCCCACGATCAGCAGCGCGTCGGCCTGGTCAATGCCGGCGATGGTCGGGTTGAAGATGTAGGACGCGCGGCCCGCTTTGGAATCGAAGGCGTCGCCGCCCTGCACGGCCAAATTGGCCGAGCCGCATTTCGCCAGCAGCTCCTTCAGCGCAAACATCTCCTCGACCGCGGCGAGATCGCCCGCGATCGCACCAATACGTTTGCCGTCGATGCGGCCGGCCTTGGCCGATATCGCCGCAAACGCTTCCGACCACGATGCGGCGCGGAGCTGGCCGTTCTGGCGGATATAAGGCCGGTCGAGCCGCTGCGTACGCAGACCGTCGACGATGTGGCGGGTCTTGTCGGAAATCCATTCCTCGTTCACAGCCTCGTTGATGCGCGGCAGGATCCGCATCACCTCGCGGCCGCGGGTATCGACCCGGATCGCAGAGCCGACGCCGTCCATCACGTCGACCGACTGGGTCTTGCCGAGCTCCCAGGGCCGCGCCGCAAACGCATAGGGTTTCGAGGTCAGCGCACCGACCGGGCAGATGTCGACGAGGTTGCCCTGCAGTTCGGAGGTCAGCGCTGATTCCAGATAGGTCGTGATCTCCATGTCCTCGCCGCGGCCGGTCGCGCCCATTTCCGGCGCGCCGCAGACTTCGGCGGAGAAGCGGACGCAGCGCGTGCACTGGATGCAGCGGTTCATCGAGGTCTTGACCAGTGCGCCGAGGTATTTGTCTTCGACTGCGCGCGTGTTCTCGGCAAAGCGCGAGGTGTCGACGCCGTAACCCATCGCCTGGTCCTGCAGGTCGCACTCGCCGCCCTGGTCGCAGATCGGGCAATCCAGCGGGTGGTTGATCAGCAGGAATTCCATCACGCCTTCGCGCGCCTTCTTCACCATCGGCGAACGCGTCGAGATTTCCGGCGGCTCGCCCTTCGGGCCCGGACGGCAGTCGCGCACGCCCCAGGCGCAGCTCGCCACCGGCTTCGGGCCGCCCTTCACCTCGACGAGGCACATCCGGCAATTGCCGGCGATCGACAGCCGCTCGTGGTAGCAGAAGCGCGGAATTTCGGCGCCCGCGGCCTCGCATGCCTGCAGCAGCGTGTATTCCGCGGGAACATCGATCTCTTTGCCATCGACGATGAGTTTGGTCATTGCGCTCTCAAGTCTTTCCGAGCTTGCAGTCGGGTGGTGTAACGCTGGCGGTCTTCAGCGACGCCTTGATCCATTGCTGGGTTTCGACGCCGTAGGTCGCAAGATAAGCGGGCTGCGCCTGGTTCTTCTCGCAGAGGAACGGCAGATGCGGCTTCAGATCGTAATCGCAGGACGCTTGCCATTCGCGCTTGTCGGCGAAGGCGGAAATCGTCTCCTCGCAGGCATAGAGGAAATATGAGACGAAGCTCTCATACTGCGCGCGCTCGTCGCGGCTGGCGGCCTTGATCGTGTCGTAGTCCGGGTGCGAGAACTTCGGATTCTTGAACGCCAGATCGGTGTAGCCGAGGAACACCAGCCGCGCGCTGGAGGCACGGCTGTTGGTCCGGATTTCGTTGATCTGGAACAGGATCGCAATAAAGCCCAGCAGCGCTACGGTCGCCTGCGCCATTTGCGCCAGCGTTCCGTATTTCTGCCAGAAGGTGCTCGGTTGCGACATCGACATCACTCCGCCGCGACCATGTTGACGGGGTCGCGCACGCCGATATCGTCGATGTCGGCCTTGTGCGAATACTCGTCGATGCGGGCTTCGATCTCGTGACGGAAGTGCGCGATCAGGCCCTGGATCGGCCACGCCGCGGCATCGCCGAGCGCGCAGATGGTGTGGCCTTCGACCTGCTTTGTCACTTCCAGCAGCATGTCGATTTCGCGCTTGTGGGCGCGGCCGTCGGCCATGCGGGTCAGCACCCGCCACATCCACCCCGTGCCTTCGCGGCATGGCGTGCACTGGCCGCAGCTCTCATGCTTGTAGAAATAGGAGATGCGCGCGATCGCCCGGATCAGGTCGGTCGACTTGTCCATCACGATAACCGCGGCGGTGCCGAGGCCGGAGCGCAGCTTGCCGAGGCTGTCGAAATCCATCGGCGTATCGATGATCAGTTCGGCCGGCACCATGCGCACCGACGAGCCGCCCGGGATCACGGCCTTGAGATTGTCCCAGCCGCCGCGAATGCCGCCGCAATGGCGCTCGATCAGTTCGCGGAACGTCAGTCCCATCGCCTCTTCGACGTTGCAGGGCCGCTCGACATGGCCGGAAATACAAAACAGTTTTGTGCCGACATTGTTGGGACGGCCGATCGCGGCGAACCATGCCGCGCCGCGCCGCAGGATATCGGGTGCGACCGCAATCGACTCGACATTGTTGACGGTGGTCGGGCAGCCGTAGAGGCCGACATTGGCCGGGAATGGCGGCTTCAGCCGCGGCTGGCCCTTCTTGCCTTCGAGGCTTTCGAGCAGCGCGGTCTCTTCGCCGCAAATATAGGCGCCGGCGCCGTGCGCGACATAGATGTCGAACGGCCAGCCATTGATGTTGTCCTTGCCGACCAGCTTGGCGTCATAGGCCTGGTCGATCGCGGCCTGCAAATGCTCGCGCTCGCGAATGAACTCGCCGCGCACATAGATGTAGCAGGCGTGCGCATTCATCGCGAAGCTGGCGAGCAGGCAGCCCTCGACCAGCAGATGCGGATCGTGCCGCATGATCTCGCGGTCCTTGCAGGTGCCGGGCTCGGACTCGTCGGCATTGACGACGAGATAGCTCGGCCGGCCGTCGGTGGATTCCTTGGGCATGAACGACCATTTCAGCCCGGTCGGAAAGCCCGCCCCGCCGCGCCCGCGCAAACCGGAGGCCTTCATCTCGTTGATGATCCAGTCGCGGCCCTTGTCGATGATCGACTTGGTTCCGTCCCAGGCGCCACGGCGCCGTGCACCCTCGAGGCCCCAATCGTGCAGGCCGTAGAGATTCTTGAAGATGCGATCCTTGTCGTCGAGCATGACCAAAAATTCCCGGGATCAACGTTTGGATTGGGAGTAAGCGAGCCCCGCGGCGCATCCGCCGAAGGTCAGCGCCCACAACAAAGCGGAATCGAGCGAGGCGTTCAGCCCGTAGCGCTGCAGCAGAAAAATGAACGTCGCCGCGGCCACGGCGTGAAGGAGCATCAACTGCCAAGTCTTCAACTGCCAGTCCTTCATAGCGGCCCTCCCCGGCCCGCCCGTTCGCAAGGTGCGATCGCGCGTCATGTGGTTTCCTTCAGCGTGGTCGGTCCGCCCACCGGCGCCGAGAACTGACGGTCGATCTGCGGGCCCGGCTTCGGCGGATTGCCGGAAGCAAAGCCGTCCAGCACCTTGCCGAAATTTTCCTTGTTGAGGTCTTCGTAGGTATCCTTCCAGATCAACACCATCGGGGCGTTCACGCAGGCGCCGAGGCACTCGACCTCTTCCCAGCTGAAATTGCCGTCCTTCGACAGATGGAAGGGATCGTGATGGATGCGGCTCTGGCACACCTTGATGATGTCTTCCGCACCGCGCAGGCGGCACGGCGTGGTGCCGCAGACCTGGACGTGGGCTTTCTTGCCGACCGGCTGCAGCTGAAACATCGTGTAGAAGGTCGCGACTTCGAGCACGCGGATGTAGGGCATCTCGAGCAGGTCGGCGACCGCACGGATCGCGGCTTCCGAAACCCAGCCCTCGTGCTGTTCCTGCACCCGCCACAGGATCGCGATCACCGCCGACGCCTGGCGTCCGGGCGGATATTTTTCGATCTGCTTCCTGGCCCAGGCGAGGTTCTCCTCGGAGAACGCAAAACTCGCGGGCTGCAATTCCTTGGGTGCGAGGCGGCGGACGGACATCGTTCAGTCTCTCATTGCGCGCGGCGCGCGGCTTTTGCATTGAGCGCATTGATCCGGTCGAGCCAGAATGCGCTTACGGTGCCGAACACGTTGTAGCCGACGTGGGTTGAAATCTTGATCCGGTCGAGGATGGAAAGGTCGGTCACGGTTTCAAGGCGATTGCTGCGCGGATCGAAGACGATCAGCTTTAGCGGGGTCTGGTCGAGGATGTAGCGCGATACGGTGTGCTGGGGGTCGTTGCCGTGCTCCTCGCACAGGATCACGCTGTCGCCCTGCAGCAGCCTTGTGCCGCCCTTCATGGCCTCGATCTCGACGCCTTCGACATCGAGCTTGATCAGGAATTTGCCGCCGGCCGCGACCTTGCCGTCGTCGATCAGATTGTCGAGCGCGATAACAGGCACTTCCTCACCGCCGCTCTGGTCGCCGGCGATGCTGAAGGCTTCATGCTTGGTGCCACTCAATCGCGCGGTGCCGCGCGCCGCACCGATGGCGCACTTCAACGCTTCAAAGCGGTTGCCGTTGATCCTGGCGTTATTGGCAAGTTTTGGAAAATTCTGCCCCGACGGCTCGATCGCGATCGCCTTGCGCGACCCGAACGGCTTGCTCGACACCAGCACCGACCAATAGCCGTAGTTGGCGCCGCAATCGAGCAGCGTGTAGTCGACGTCGGCGGAATCCTGGAACAGCAACTCCAGTTCGTTCTCATAGGCGAACGAACGGTTGAGCAATTTGCTCCAGTAGCCGTCGCCATAGGGAAACGCGAATGTCGCGTCCGCATTGAGCCTGACGTCGATATCGCGCTCGGGCAACGTCTTGCGCAGCAGATTCGCGCACATGTTGTAGCCGCGATGCGAAAAATTCGACGATATCTTTGATCCCAGTGTCAGCGCCACCGCAGCCAGCCGCTCCCACGGGTTGGCGCCCTCAAGCGCGCCCGAGGCCCGGTCAAACTGGATGGGCGGCTGCGCCATCACCGGTCGACCTCTCCGAACACGATGTCGAGCGAGCCGAGGATGGCCGAGACGTCGGCCAGGAGATGGCCGCGGCAGATGAAATCCATCGCCTGCAGATGGGCAAAGCCCGGCGCGCGGATCTTGCACTTGTAGGGCTTGTTGCTGCCGTCGGCGACCAGATAGACGCCGAACTCGCCCTTCGGCGCCTCGACCGCGGCATAGACTTCGCCGGCCGGCACGTGGACGCCCTCGGTGTAGAGCTTGAAGTGGTGGATCAGCGCTTCCATCGAGCGCTTCATCTCGCTCCGGCGCGGCGGCGCGATCTTGTTGTCCTCGACGACGACCGGGCCCTGCCCCTCCGGCGCCCGAAGCTTGGCAATGCACTGCTTCATGATGCGCACGGACTGGCGCATCTCTTCCATGCGGATGCAGTAGCGATCGTAGCAGTCGCCGTTCTTGCCGATCGGGATGTCGAAATCCATCTCGGCGTAGCATTCGTAGGGCTGCGACTTGCGCAGATCCCAGGCAGCACCCGAGCCGCGCACCATCACGCCGGAGAAACCCCATTCCCAGGCCTGCTTCAGGCTGACAACACCGATATCGACGTTGCGCTGCTTGAAGATGCGGTTGCCGGTGAGCAGCGTTTCGAGGTCGGCGACGACCTGCAGGAACGGATCGCACCAGGCGTCGATATCGTCGACCAGCTTCGACGGCAGGTCCTGATGCACGCCGCCGATGCGGAAATAGGCCGCATGCATCCGCGAGCCGGAGGCACGCTCGTAGAACACCATCAGCTTTTCGCGCTCTTCAAAGCCCCACAGCGGTGGGGTCAGCGCGCCGACGTCCATCGCCTGCGTGGTGACGTTGAGCAGATGCGACAGGATGCGGCCGATCTCGCAATAGAGCACGCGGATCAGTTGGCCGCGGCGCGGCACCGGGATGCCGAGCAGCTTTTCGGCCGCGAGGCAGAACGCGTGCTCCTGATTCATCGGCGCGACATAATCGAGCCGGTCGAAATACGGGATCGCCTGCAGATAGGTTTTCTGCTCGATCAGCTTTTCGGTGCCACGATGAAGCAGACCGATGTGAGGGTCCACGCGCTCGACCACTTCGCCGTCCAGCTCCAGCACAAGGCGCAGCACGCCGTGCGCCGCCGGATGCTGCGGTCCGAAGTTGATGGTGAAGTTACGCATGCCGGGCGCTTCGGTGCGAGCTGCTTCGGTCATCAGCCACCTGCCTTCGGCGTGTCAGCCTTCTCGTCACCCGGCAGCAAATAGTCCGCGCCTTCCCATGGCGAGAGGAAATCGAACTTGCGGAATTCCTGATTGAGCCGCACCGGCTCATACAC
>JBOHIT010000753.1:0-7632 GCA_050726155.1 Bradyrhizobium sp. | reverse complement strand
GCGGTAAGGAAGAGTTGCAGCGTCGAGCCGTAATTGAGGATCTTCTTCCACATGTTCATGGCGGTGAATTCCACGTCGGCCGACGTGAACGGCTTGCCGTCGTGCCAGGTGACGCCCTTGCGCAGCTTGAAGGTGATGGTCTTGCCGTCGGGTGAACCTTCCCAACTTTCGGCGAGCACGCCGACCGGCTGGCCGTTGGCATCGAGGTCGATCAGGTTCTCCTGAATCTTGCCGCCGATGATGTAGACGCCGGTGGAAGCCTGAATGCTCGGATTGAGCTGGCGCTGCTCGGCGCCGTAATGGACGTTGAACACGCCGCCCTTCTTCGGCGTTTCCTGCGCGAATGCCCGCATCGGATTAATGACGTTGGCCGCAATCGCAGCCGACGTCAGCAGTGCGGTGCGGCGATTGATCTCGAGGCGGGTCAAATCCATACGAACTCTCCAGGGTACATCAGGTGGCGAGCCGCTTTTCTCGACGGCCGCGCCTTAGCCCTGATGTTACGATGAAGGGGAACCCGAAGTCATTTTCTAATCGTATTTGGATGGGAAATATCCTTCCAGGCTCCGTACAGCGACCTTCAGGTTTGATTTCGCCGTGTGCGTAATATTGCCGCAAATTATTTGGTTGAGGCCATCGTCGCGGTCGTCGAGAGTGCATTCTGGAGCGAAGCAATGCGACGTCGACAGTTCTTGCTGATATGCGGAGCGGCCGGTCTTTTGCCCTCGGCCGCTTTGTCGCAGCCGGCTGCCAAAAAGCCGGCCCTGATTGCCTATTTGTCAGGCGGCACGAAGGCCTCCCGCGTCCCGTTGATCGCTTCCTTTCTGCAGGGCATGAAGGACTTGGGATGGACCGACGGCGGGTCATTTTCCATGGAGGCGCGCTACGCCGAGGGCGCTTTTGATCGCATTCCAGACTTGGCGCGGGAACTGCTCGCGCTCAATCCTGATATATTCGTGATTTCGACGACGCCGGCCAATCTGGCCGCGAAGCCGTTGATCACCGAAAAGCCGATCGTCATCGTCGGTGTTGCCGATCCCATTGCGGTTGGTCTTGTCAAAAGTCTGTCGCGACCTGGAGGCAACATCACCGGCGTGACGAATATCATAGCCGAATTGACGGGTAAGCGGCTTGAAATTTTGAAAGAGTTGGTGCCGAACGCGTCGAAGGTTGCGGTGTTCATCAACCCGAACGATCAAAATGCGGCACTGCAGATGCAGAACGCCACGGATGCCGCCAAGCGGCTCGGGATCGAGCTTCAGCCTGTTCTCAGTGTCACCAGTGCCGGCGATGTCGAACCTGCATTCGAAGCCGCCGTGCGCGCCGGCGCGGCAGCGGCCCTTCGTATGCTCGACCCCGTGGAAACCGCATTGCGCTCGCTCACGATTGCCATGGCGGCCAAGTATCGCTTGCCGACCGTGTACGGATTCCGCGAAACGGTCGAGATGGGAGGATTGATTGCCTACGGGCCAAATTTGCCGGATCAATACCGGCAGGCGGCGAGCTTCGTTGACAAAGTACTCAAGGGCAAATTGCCGGCTGATCTTCCGGTCGAGCGGCCCGTTACGTTCGAGCTTGTCGTCAACCTCAAGACCGCAAAAGCGCTTGGAATTGAAGTCCCGCCGACCATCCTTGCACAGGCCGCTGTGGTCGATTGACGGCTGCGGCGACACTGCCTACGCCGGAAAAACAGCGGAAAACTCGCATAAAATGGCTTCCGGTGCTCTCGATGAGCTTAAAAACTAGCCTATTTCACGCGAATCAGTGCAAGTCAGCGAGCGATATAGTTGTGCAGAATGTCGAAAACCCTGTTTTTTTAGGCAGTTTCCGCCATATCGTGCCTCTTCCAGAATCAAATGGAGCAAACATGGCTACCCAAATGTCTAAGTCGCAGCTGATCGAAAAGATCGCGACGTCCACCGAAGTTTCGAAGAAGGAAGTCAAGGGCGTGATGGACGCGCTCGTTGACGTTGGCCACAAGGAGCTGAAGAAGAACGGGGTGTTCCTCGTTCCCGGCTTCGCCAAGTTCGTCGTGGTCAAGAAGCCCGCGACCAAGGCTCGCAAGGGCACCAACCCCTTCACGGGCGAAGAAATGATGTTCAAGGCCAAGCCGGCGCGCAAGATCGTGCGGGCCCGGCCGGTCAAGGCCGCCAAAGACGCGGTTTGATAGCGAAAAGGCCTCCGGTGACGGAGGCCTTTTTTGCTTCGGGGGGCCTGGAATAGGCCGCGGCTAGACCACCGGCGACCGGCCGCCATCGACGTTGATGGCGGTCCCGGTGATGTAAGACCCTTGCTCCGAGGCGAGGAAGCAGGCGAGGTTGGCGAATTCCTCCGCCGTGCCCATCCGCCCGAGCGGGACGCCCTTGGCGAGGTCCCGGGTAAAGGCATCGAAATCCGTATCGGGCGCTTTCTGGGCATGCCGTTTGACCCATTGATCGCTGACGATCAACCCGACCAGCATCGCATTGACCAGCACGTTATGCGGGCCGCCTTCGTTCGCCATCGCCTTGGTCAGCGCCATGCCGGCCGCCCGCGATACCGAGGTCGGGGTTGACGCCGCCGCCGGCGCCTTGGCGCCGATGTTCAGCACGGTGAGGATGCGGCCCCATTTGCGCGCCTTCATGCCCGGCCAAACCAGCCGGCTGAATCGGATCGCGGCGAACAGTTTCAGGTCGAGGTCGTCCTGCCACATTTCGTCGGTGACCGTCTCGAACGCCATTGCGCGCGAGGTTCCGGCATTGTTGACGAGGATGTCGACCGGGCCGAGGTCCGCGGCGATCCTGTCATGGGCCTTGGCGATATCCGCCGCCTTCGAGACGTCGCAAACATAGTCGCGAACCTCGACGCCGTCCTTGGCGAGTAATTCACGCGCGGCCTTCAAGTCCTGTGCACCGCGCGCCAGGATCGCGACCTTGGCCCCGGACTCGGCAAAGCGCCGCGCGACGGCAAGCCCGATGCCCTTGCTGCCGCCGGTGACGGCGGCAACGCGGCCCTTCATGGTGACGTCCATTTTTTCCTCCCTGGATACGGCGGTTCTGCGACCGCTCCATGCTGTAACGCCAGACGGGGCCGGGGAGAAGTTCTCCCCGGGCATGGCGATGCCTGCGTTTTGCGGTCTGACGAACCCGTGAACCCCGGAATATCCGTCCGGGAGAGCGGCCGCGCGCGATAAGGATCTTTCCCGCATCGCAGCTGCGAGAACGGCAATTTTGCTATTTCCAGCGCGGCCTTGTGGCGGCGGGCGGCCCAGCCAAAATCAAATAGAACAAACAACAGAGTCCAGGAGACTGTCATGGGCCTTCAGCAAGCAAAACTCGAGTCGCTTCCCTTCGTCACCGGCGAGCTCAACTATCTCGCGCCGACCCCCGGAAAGCCGCGGACCTACGCTTTCGATCCGCCGCCCGGCGAGGCCCGGTCAACGGCGTTGCCCGAACCCCATCAAGTCCCGATCTTCGACGCCCGGCTGATTGCCAACAGTCTTTCGCTGGACCGCGAGGGTTTTGCCCTGGTCCGGCATCCGAACGTGGTGAAGAATTTCTACGACGATAAGGAAGTGCGGGACGTCTACTATCCCGCCGCCGAAGCCTTTCTTCGGGCGACGCTGAAGGCGGATCGTGTCTTGATCTTCGACCATACCGTCCGCAAGCGCGTGGAGGGTGCGGCCGATGTGCGGGGCGCAGGTCCACGGCAGCCGGCGACGCGGGTCCACGTCGACCAGACCGATTTGTCAGGGGCGAACCGCGTCCGCGAACATCTGCCTGACGAGGCGGACGAACTCCTCAAGGGCCGCGTCCAGGTGATCAATCTGTGGCGGCCGATCCGGGGTCCGCTGCGTGATGCGCCGCTTGCGATGCTGGACGGCCAGACCGTGGCGCCCGGTGATCTCGTGGCCTCCGACCTGATCTATCCGAACCGGCAGGGTGAAACCTATTCGGTGAAGTACAACCCCGACCATCGCTGGTATTACATCCCGGAAATGACGGCGGATGAAGCGCTGCTGTTGAAGTGCTACGATTCCGCTACCGACGGCCGCACCCGGTTCGGGCCGCATACCGCCTTCATCGATCCGACCACGCCCAAAGAGGCAGCCCCGCGCGAAAGCATCGAGTTGCGGACGCTGGTGTTCCACAAGCACTGATCGCCTCCCGATTGGCGCTGGGAATACCAGTTGGAATTCCCGGGAATACCAATTGGAATTCCTGGCGTATTGGTGTTACGCCCGGCTGCAACAAGGCCGGGAAGAAACGAAACATGGACGGCGCCAAAGCCGACGACGCGGATGTCAACATCCGCGGATTGATTTTTGCACTTCTGGCGCTGGCCTGCGGTCACATGCTGTCGACGTTGCTGCGGACGATCCCGGCCGTCAGCCTCGACCTGATGGCCGCGGATTTCAGAACGCCGCCGCAGTCGCTGGCGAGCCTGACCTCGATCTATCACTTTGCATTTGCGGCGTCGCAGATACCGGTTGGTGCGGCGATGGACCGGTTCGGCGTCCGGCCGGTGTCCCTCAGCCTCCTGATCGGAACCATTATCGGTGCGCTGGCGTCCGGCCTCGCAACGGGGCCGGAGGGTTTTCTGTTCGGACAATTCCTGCTCGGGGTCGCGACCTCGGGCATGCTGATGTGCCCGATGACGCTGGCGGCAAAGCAATTGTCCCCGGCGCGCTTCGGCCTGTGGTCCGGCGTGATCCTGTCGATCGGCAATATCGGCATGCTGTTGTCGTCGAGCCCGCTTGCCTTCGTCATCGAGCAGTGGGGGTGGCGGGCAGGGTTCTGGATCTCCGCCGGCCTCGGCGTCGCCGTGGCATTGGCCGTCTATGCGCTGGTGCCGAACCAGCGGGCCGAACATGCCGATCGCTCGTCGCCGCTCTCGCAGATGGCAAGTGTCCTGCGCATTGGGCTGTCGCGTCCTTTGCGCGGGTTGATCGCGATTTCGCTGGTCTCGCTGGCGGCCGTGCTGGTGCTGCGGGGACTATGGGGCGGTCCGTGGCTGATGGAGATCAAGGGGCTGAGCCGGGTCGAGGCCGGCAACGCGCTCGGCCTGTTCACGATCGCGCTGATCGTCGGGCCGGCGCTGATCGGTGTTTTCGACCGAAGGTTTGGCCATCGCCGCGAGGTGCTGGCGGCGACACATTGTCTCGCAGCACTGCTGCTCGTCTTGATGGCGGTGGGCGCGCCGCACTTTCCGGTCTCGGATCTGTTCGGCGTGGCGGCGATGTCGGCGCGATATGACATCATCCTGCTCGTGTTGCTCGGATTTGCGATGTCGGCGCAGCCTTTGGTGTACGGCATGACGCGACAGCTGGTGGACGCGCAGAACACCGGCAAGGCGCTCTCCGCGATCAATCTGGCGTTCTTCCTCGGCGCGGCATTGATGCAGTCGACGACGGGCGTGGTCGCGACATTCCTCGGATTGCCGGCCGTGCTGCTGTTCATCGCAGCAGCGCTGATCATCGGAATAGTGGTGTTTTTGGCATATACCCAGCCGTTGCAATCCTAGAGCGCATCGGCTTTGGCGGTGCACCACAGGCCCAGACACAAAATCGCGAAAACAACCCCATGCAAAGTAGAATGGGGCCCGCTCGCAGCCCTCGTGCTGCGTTGGGTCCATGACGGCCAAACCCCATTGCATCCCACGATCTAGATCGTGCGCGCCTGCCTGCGAACCTCATTGGCTATCGGCTTGAGGGCGTCTGCTGCGGCCTGTCCCACCAGGCTATAACCCATCCCGCCATCCGCCCAGGCAAAGCCCGCGACATTGCCTTGCGCATGCGGGGCCATTGGCGCGTTCTGGTCGGACCGCATCGGGCGCGTCAACACGACCAGCCGGTCCCCGCGATCGTCGTCGTACATGAACATGGCGGCTGGACCGTGCGAGGTCGCGATCAGGCGGCCGCCCATCAGGCGATAGCCCGACGTGGTCAAGTCTGGCAGCCTTACCGGCTGATGCAGGCGGTTGGAAACCCACTGTACCAGTTGCGCGCTATCGGTCGCGCGCATCTCGACCGGCCGGACGCGATCCGGTGCATAGACCTGATAGGAGTAGGCCGCTTCCTGCGCGAGTGCGGCAAGTCCGCCGGGTGAGGCCTGTACGGCGCCACGCATCGCCCAGCCGCCAAGACCGCCGATGCTCAGCATCAGCATGGCTGCCACCGCCCAGCCGGCAGGCAAGCGCCGCCATCGCCGGTTCTCGATGATCCGCGAAAGATTGAGTTGCGGCGGCAGCGGCTCGTCTGCGATCGGCGCCAGCGCCTTACGCAACAGCTCACGCTGATCAGCGAAGCCGGCGATGCGTTTGGCGACGTCGGGATGGGCTGCAAGATAGGCGGCGACTTCCGCCTGGCGTTCGGGTTCCAGAACGCCATCCACATAGGCGTGGAGATCGTCTTCCATGATCGGTCGGTTGGTCATTTCATGCTCCGCAACTGCACCACGTTCTTCGGCGCACCGTTCGCGGTCCCTTCAATTTCCTGCTGCAATCTCTCGCGCGCCCGCGAAAGGCGTGACATCACCGTGCCGACCGGAATATTGAGCACCTTGGCGGCGTCGGCGTAGGAGAGATCTTCCACCGCGACGAGAAGCAGCACGGCACGCTGATCCTCGGGAAGTCGCGCCAACCTGTCCATGACGTCCTGATACATCAGTTTGTGCTCCTGCACCGCGTCCTGCCCGAAATCATCCTCGTTCACATCGTCGATGGTTAGATGCGCGCCGCGGGTTGCCGAACGGCGAAAATGATTGATGGCGAGATTGTGCAGGATCGTGAACAGCCACGGGCGCGGATCGTCTTCGCGCCGCTGGTTCCAGTGGCTGACGGCGCGCTCCAGGCAGTCCTGCACCAGATCGTCGGCGGCGGCATGATTGCGCACCAGCGCGCGCGCATAACGGCGCAGCGCTGGAATCACCGGCTCGAGCAGCCGCAGCATGTCGTTCATGGATTTTGAACCTGCACGGCTTCCCCGAATTTGGAAGGCTCTCCGGGGGCGATCACCAGATATCGCCGCTCGGCCGCGGCCGAATTCTGGACGATCTGCCGGATCGGCCCGGCCGCATTGACGATGGCGGCGCCCGCGGGGTTGGTCATGAAGGCGGCCAGCGGTTGCAGCGATCCGGTTCCATCGACTTGACCGGCCAGCGCCAGCACGTAGCGCTGCTTCGGCTGAAGGCCGGTCACCGACGCCTGCAAGATCTGGATCAGGCCCTGATCGAACAACGAGACGCTGGTTAGTGTTTTCTCGCCCTTCGCTCCAGTCTTTGCGCCAAGGGTGAGGTAAGCGACCTGACCGGCGAGGCCGAGGCTCTGCAAGTTCTGCCGGTCGTCGGGATTGGGCGCTGCGTTGGGTACGTAGACAATCGCCTGCGGCGCCTGTCCGACCGGAATGTTGGCCACCACCTTGTTGGTGGCGGTATCGATCGCGGCGAGGGCGTCGGCGTTTTCAAGGCCGACGTAGACGCGCGCGCCGTCACCGGAGGGCCAGATGCCGTGTGGAAGATTGCCGACCGGAACAGTCGCCACCTGCGAGAAGTCATCGGTGCGGAACACCTTCACCTCGTTGGTGCCACCGATCGTGACATAAGCGAATGTGCCCTTCGGCGTCCGCGCGAAATTGACGTGATTGGTGATCGGGCC
>JBOHIT010000752.1:0-7314 GCA_050726155.1 Bradyrhizobium sp. | reverse complement strand
GTTCAGGCGTAATCGCCGTCGTTGTCGCCGTCGCTGTCGAAGCCGTCGGAATCATGATCCATGTCGTCATGATCGTCGTCGTTCGAGGCGCTGTCGAACAATCCGGCACGCGAACTGTCGCCGCTGTTGTTATTGTCGAACAGCCCCGTGCGCGAACTTCCGTTTGAACCGATGTCGTTGATTCCGGCCTGCTGCGCCAGGTCGCCGCCGGATTGATCGCCGCCCGGCCGTCGATCTTCAACACTGCCGCGATGGCCGCCGGTATCGCCGAAGGCCTGCTGGTGACTGCCGCCGCCCATCATCGAGCGGATGCTGCCGAGCAACATCGATCCGCCGACTACGCCGGCCGCTGCCGCCGCCGCGGTTCCGAGAAACGAGCCACCACCACCGCCGGGCTGCTGCGGCGCGCCATATTGCTGGCCGTAGCCGGGTTGCTGACCGTAAGCGGGCTGACCATACCCGGGCTGCTGGCCGTAGCCACTCTGGTCATATTGTCCGGGACGCTGTGTCTGCTGCGCCACCTCGCCGCTGTTCCATACCGGACGGCCGCCCATGCCAGGCGCACGGACGTTTGGTACCGAGCCTTGCGGCCCTGAGCCATGCGACTGGTTCTGTCCAAAGATCGCATCGCGCATCGAATCGAGGAAGCCACCGGGTTGATTCTGTTCGCCCGCTTGTCCGCCTTCCAGTTGCTGGATGCGGTCGTTGGCGCGCTTCAGCGCCTCGTCCTGTACCAGTGCGGTCTGCACCAGCGCGTAGACGGCATTGGGCGCATTGCGCAGGCCCTGCATGATCGCGGACGTGGCTTCGGAATCGCGCGGTGCGCTCTCCAGTTTGGCAAGCCGGTCGAAAAGATCGTCAATCAGTTGGCGTTCTTGCGGTGTCATGGCGTTCTCCATCGCGTCGAGTGCCTCGAAGCGCGGGGCAGATGTAAGGCGGCGTTTGTGTCGCAAGTAGTGGGAGCGCGGATTAAATTTCTGTATGCGACAAAACGACCGGCCGATTTATTGAGCAATATCAACCCAGTGTAACATTGTTCAGTGCCAGCAGCGGCGGCAATTGCGCGCCGGCGAGAAACGCGTGCTCGCTTTCGCGCTGCGTGGTCAGGGGATCGAGGCTGACAAGCGTTTCATCGACAAGGCCGGGATGGCACATCACCAGTCCACCTTCCGGCATGCCGTCGAGGAACTGTCCCATCAAGACGCCAAAATCCGGCGCCTTCGAAAAATCATAGGCGCCGGCAAAGGCCGGATTGAAAGGGATGCCAGCCTTTGCAGCGAGTTTGCGAAATCGCGCGCTCAAGACATCGAGCAGCAACGCCTTCGGCGCGCCGAGGCGTTTTGCCAGCGGCTGAAGCTGTCCGCCCTGGCGAACCCAGGCGTTTGGAGCGGCCTGCTTCACCGCGCGGAGGAACGCGTCGCGCACTTGAGGGAACAGTTGCACATGTTGATGGCCGTCGACGAAATCCGGCGACCGGCCGAACAAATGCTGGAACGCGGCGAGCTGATCCGTCAATTCGCCATGGATCATCTCGGGATCGAGCCGCCGCAACAAGCCGGATCGCAGCATCGCAGGCAACGGCAGAAACATGCCGCCGTCGGTCGGCCGAAAATGCATCGTCAGCGGACGGAAGGGTGCGGTGAGCGTCGCGTGCAGGCCGATGGCGCAGCGCGGGCTCCCGGCAGCGGCGTCCTGCAGCCTGGCGACCGCATCGCGGCCGATCGCCGGGCCGACCACCATCACCGATGTCGCATTGAGCCGGCCGCTTCCGATCAACTCGCGAATGGCGCGATTGACGCCGTCGCTGATCCCGTAATCATCGGCGCACAGCCAGATACGGCGCGGCGGCGCGGCAGCGTTCATTCCGCGGCGGTCCGTTCAGAGGCGCTCGCGGCCGTCGTCTCGTCCGCGCGCTTCTCGGAATGTTCGGCGACGAAATAGATCGGACGCGCTTTCAATTCCGACAGGATCTTGCCGATATATTCGCCGACGATGCCGATCATGATCAGTTGCACGCCGCCGATCGTCATCAGGCCGATTACCAGCGAGGGATAGCCGGGGACCTGCTTGCCGGTGGTCCAGACTTCCCAAAGGATGGTCAGGCCGAACAGGAAGGCGCCCACGGCGAGCAGCACGCCGAACAGGCTCGCAAAGCGCAGCGGCGCCACCGAGAACGAGGTCAGGCCCTCGATCGACAGGCCGACCAGCCGGCCCGGGCTGAAGGTGGTGACTCCGTGCGCGCGCGGCGCCGGCTCATAGTCGACGCGGATCTGGCGGAAGCCGATCCAGGTCGCAAGACCCTTGAAGAAGCGATTGCGCTCGGGAAGCTGCTTGAGGGCTGCCGCCGCGCGCGGCGACAGCAGGCGGAAGTCGCCGGCATCCTCGGGGATCTTCTGCCGCGCGCCATAATTGATCAGCGCGTAGAAGCCGTGCACGGCAACGCGACGCAGGAACGATTCATTGTCACGATGCGCTTTGGCCGTATAGACGACGTCATAGCCGTCATCGATCCAGTGACCGACCAGTTTCTCGACCAGGGTCGGCGGGTGCTGGCCGTCACCATCCATGAACAGGACGGCGCCGCGCCGCGCATGGTCGAGCCCCGCCATAAGTGCGGCTTCCTTGCCGAAATTGCGCGATAGCGACACCACCTGGACGTCGAGCACATCGGCCTTGAGCCCGCGCGCAATCGAAAGCGTGGCATCGGCGCTGCCGTCATCGACATAGATCACTTCGCTGGCGAGGCCGTAGCGCTGGCGCAATGTCCTGGCGAGGCCGATCAGCCGTTCGTGCAGCGAGGCGAGCCCGGCGGCCTCGTTATACACCGGCACGACAATCGACAGGCCTTGCGCCGCGGCGCTGGCCGCGGTGGTGGACAGGCCGGAAACGTCGGAGCCAAGCGTCATCGATCCAGGTTCCTGATCATGGACAACAGCATATGTTACCCGCCGCAAGCTGTCGCTACGATGAACGAAAAACCATAGCGTTTTCCAGCGAAAGCCTGCCCCGGACTTGATCCGGGGTGGATACCGGTTCGCGTCAAGAAAACGCGTGAAAACAAGAGACACCAGCCGTTTTATTGTCGCAAGAACGCCTCGAGCCTGGCGAATAGCGGGTTTTCCCGGTCGAGAACATAGTCGAGGGAAGCCACCGAAACCGTGTCGGCGCCGTGCTCGCGCAGGAAACTGCCGAGCGCGTAAAGCTTCGACGGCGGGCAGTGCAGCGTAATCATGCCCGAAGAGGTCGGGCCGCCGAACGGGGCGACCACGCCGAAGCGGTTATGCGCTTCGGCCAGCAACTGGTCGTTGCAGCCGGCAAAGCGGGTGCGGACTTCGCGATATTTGCTGGCGCGGGCGCGGGCGGCGATGTGATCGAGGATGACGCGCGCGGTCTCGCGGGCCTCGCTCGACCAGTCGGCATCCTTTGACGCCACGAGGTTGGCCTGGCTGCGCAGGATCACGCCGTCGTCGAGCACCTTGAGGCCGTTGGCGACGAGGGTCGCACCCGTCGTGGTGATGTCGACGATCATCTCGGCAGTGCCCACCGCGGGCGCGCCTTCGGTTGCGCCGGCGCTCTCGACGATGCGGTAGTCGACCACGCCATGGGCGGCAAAGAAGTTACGGGTTAAATTGATGTATTTGGTCGCGACCCGCATGCGCCGGTTATGCTGCGCGCGGAAACCGGTCGTGACGTCGTCGAGATCGGCCATGGTGCGGACGTCGATCCAGGCCTGCGGCACCGCGACCACCACATTGGCGCTGCCGAAGCCGAGATTGTCGATCAAGAGCACGCGCCTGTCGGCGTCCGCGATGCTTTCGCGCACCAGGTCTTCGCCGGTCACACCAAGATGCACCATGCCGCGGGCGAGCTGCGAGGCAATCTCGCTCGCCGACAGATAGGCGATCTCGACATTGTCGAGCCCGGAAATGGTGCCGCGATAATCGCGCGCCCCGCGCGGTTTGGCGAGGCTGAGGCCGGCGCGCGTGAAGAACGCTTCGGCCTGTTCCTGCAGGCGTCCCTTGGAGGGAACGGCGAGGACGAACGGCGCGGTCATGCTGCGCTCCCGCGGTTGGCGGGCTTGCCGAGTTGCGTCAGGGCTTCGATCCAGACCGAGAAGCCGACCGCGGGAATTGGCGCCGCCGAGCCGAGCTGGGTCATCAGCCCGTCATAGCGCCCGCCCGCCACCAGCGGCTCGGGGCCGTTGCCCAAGGTATCTTTTTTGCCGTGCAGTTCGAACTCGAAGCCGGTGTAATAGTCGAGGCCGCGTCCGAACGAGGTCGAAAACCGCGTCAGGCCTGTGTCGATGCCGCGCGCGGCCATGAAGCCGACGCGACTTTCGAGCTGATCGATCGCCGCCGTGATATTCAGTTTCGTATCGTCGGCCAGCGCGCGCAGTTGTGCCACCGCGTCATCGGGATCGCCGGCGATGGCCAGGAAGCGCTTGATGGTCGCGACCGCGTCACGCGGCAGCGCGCCGCTCTTGAGCGTCGATTGTTCGAGGAAGCGGTCGGCGATTTCGTCGACCGTTCGGCCACCGACATTGGTGGTGCCGGCGATCGACATCAGGTCGGTGACCAGCGCCAGCGCCGCCTTGCGGTCGGAGCCGGCAAGGGCGGCGAGAACGCCCTCATATTCGTTACGGCCCGGCGCGGTCGCCAGCGTCAGCCGCTCGATGTCGTCGGTGAGGCTGACCTTGCGGTTGAAGTCCTTGATCAGCCGACGCCGCCACACCGGGTAAAGTTCGAGCGCATCGATCAGCGCCGTGAACAGCGCCACGTCGCCGGTGCGGATTTCGACATCGCTCAGGCCGAATGCCGAGGTTGCTTCCAGTGCCAGCGCCAGCATTTCAGCATCGGCCGCGGCGCGATCCTGCCGGCCGAAGGATTCGATGCCGGCCTGCAGGAATTGGCTCGGCTGGCCGCCGCGATAGCGAAATACCGGACCGAGATAGCTGAAGCCCAAGGGCTCGCCGGCGCGGCCGGAGGCGAGATAATCCCGCGCCACTGGAATGGTGAGGTCGGGACGCAGGCAGAGTTCTTCGCCGCTGGCGTCGGTGGTCAGATAAAGGCTCTTGCGGATGTCCTCGCCCGAGAGGTCGAGGAACGGCTCGGCCGGCTGCAGGATGTCGGGCTGGGCCTGGACGTAGCCCGCCTGCGCGAACGACAAAAGCAACGCGTCCGCCCACGTGGCGGACCCGGCGGCACCACTGATGGCGGCGGTTACGGTCATTTCGCGTCCAAATATCCCGAAAAACGGGTTCCCTGGGGGTTCAAGCGTTTGTTGGGGAGGCCTTAGCATGGCCCGGGCGGGGTTTCGACAGGGATTGGTGTCGTCACTTAACGCCGGGTTCAATGAGGCTTAACGGCCGGGGGCGGCCTTTTCTCATCCGGCCCAGTCGCCAAGTGCGGCCTGCACCAGCGCCAGTGCGGCAACGCCGGCGGTGTCTGCCCGCAGGATCCGGGGCCCCAGCGCAAGCCGCAATGTCCTTGGCTGCCGCAGCAGCAGCGCGCGCTCTTCCTCGGCAAAGCCGCCTTCGGGACCGATCAGAATGTCGATGCCGTCAGCCGCGCCGCCGTTTTGCAAGGTCTGCAGTGGCGAAGTGGCTTCCGCGGCCTCGTCGCAGAACACCAGAAGGCGCTCCGGCCGGCGCTGGCCGAGGTAGCGATCGAGCGGCATCGGCTCGGCGACGTCGGCGAGAGTAAGGATCCCGCATTGCTCGGCGGCTTCGATGACATTGGCGCGCATCCGCTCGCTGTTGACCCGCGAGACCTGGGTGAAGCGCGTCACCACCGGCTGCAGCCTTGCAGCGCCCATCTCGACCGCCTTCTGCACCATGTAATCGAGCCTTGCATGCTTGAGCGGCGCAAAGACGTAAGCGATGTTGGGTAAGCGGTCCTGCGGCCGACTCTGGATCAGGATCGCAAGGCTGTCGGGCCGTTTCCGTCCCCCGATCTGCGCCTGCCATTCGCCGTCGCGCCCATTGAACACCAGGACCTTCTCACCGGCCGCGAGCCGCAGCACATTACCGAGATAATTGCTCTGGTTTCGCTCCAGCGGGACCATCTGGCCCGCGCTCAGGGGGGCGTCGACGAACAGGCGAGGGGCACGAAAATCGAGGTCAGGCATTTGTGATTATTCCGTTTGGCGCCGCTTTCTAGCCTAAAGGGTTAGAATCCGGGGGTAATTTAATGATCCGGTGCGGCCCTGCGCCGCGCTGTTGCCCTATTCGACGGGTTGTTAAGGGTCCTCAGCAATCGTAAAAAGCCCAATCGGAATCGTGCTTCGATCGGAACACGTTGGGGCCATGCTGGACCTTGCCGGAGAAACACCCTTGATGATCCGCCGCCTGATCGTGCCGCTGACTTTTGCCGTCGTGACCATCCACGCCGGGCAAGCCTTTGCGCAAGGCGCATTTCCGGCGCCACTACCAAACGGCCAGGCCGCACCCGCCAGTAACGCCTCGCCGTTCCCGCCGGTCAACGGCGCTGCACCGGCAGCCTCGGTCGGCGGTGCTTCGCCGTTCGCCACCGGCGCCGCACCGCTCGCAGGCGGAGGAATGGGCGCGCCGCCGCCGCCGCGAGCTGCAGGCGGCGCCGATGCCTGCATGAAGGGTTTCCTGCCCCTGCGTGAGGAAGCCGAGAAGCGCGGCAAGCTGATCAAGGCTGCAAGCGATCGCAAGGCGACGCCGGACGAAGCCTGCAAGCTGATCAGGAATTTCGCCGTGGCCGAAGTGAAGATGATGAAATATGTCGAGACCAATGCGGCGAAATGCGGAATTCCGCCGCAGATCTCCGAGCAGCTCAAGAGCGGTCACAAGAACACCGAGAAGATGCAGACGCAGGTCTGCGGAGTCGCGCAGCAGATGCAACAGGCGCGACCGGCGGGTCCGAGCCTGAGCGAAGTGCTGGGCTCTTCGGCAGCGCTGCCCGAGGCGCAAACCGTGAAGAAGGGCGGCAGCACCTTCGATACGCTGAACGGCAACGTTCTCACGCGATGACCGCGCTCCGATGAGCGACGTCACGGCCCGCGTTGCCGATGCGACCGGCAACTGGGTCGATACGCATGCGCCGGTGTGGACCCGGCCCTATCTGCGCCTCTCCCGTTTCGACCGGCCGATCGGCTCCTGGCTGTTGCTGATGCCATGCTGGTGGTCGGCCGCACTCGCCGCCGGTATCGCGCGCGACGTCAGCCAATTATGGCTCGTGATCGCGCTGTTCTTCATCGGCGCCTTCGTCATGCGCGGGGCAGGCTGCACCTGGAACGACATCACTGATCGCGACCTCGACGCCAAGGTCGAGCGGACGCGGTCGCGGC
>JBOHIT010000751.1:0-12228 GCA_050726155.1 Bradyrhizobium sp. | reverse complement strand
ATGTCGATATGCCGGTATCAAATGCGGTCGCAGCGATATTGGCCGGCAAGGTGACGATCGATGCGGCGATCGAAGGTCTGCTGACGCGGCCGTTCAAGGCGGAGGAATAGATGGCATACTGGCTGGTGAAATCCGAACCCTCGGTGTGGTCGTGGGATATGCAGGTCGCCAAAGGCGCCAAGGGCGAAGCCTGGACCGGCGTACGCAATTTCACCGCAAGACAGAACCTCGTCGCGATGAAGAAAGGCGACCGCGCCTTCTTCTATCACTCGAATGAAGGCAAGGAGATCGTCGGCATCGCCGAGGTCATCAAGGAGGCCTATCCCGATCCGAGCGACAAGACCGGCAAATTCGTCTGCGTCGACATCAAGGCCGACAAGCCCTTGAAGACACCGGTGACGATGGCCGCGATCAAGGCCGACAAGAAGCTGGCCGCGATGGCGCTGGTGAAATATTCGCGGCTGTCGGTTCAGCCGGTCACCGCGGACGAGTGGAAGATGGTCTGCAAGATGGGCGGGCTGTAGCGAACGGTGCCCCGCAGGGCCCGGACAAAAAACTCGCAAAACAACCCCATGCAAAGATAGAACGGGCATGGGCATATGGTATTATAGCACCGAAATCCCCTTACCCGTATCCTCCCGGAACCCATGCGCAGGGGAAATTTAGCAATTTCGAGCGCTTACTCCTGACGGGTGCGGCAAGCACAGTGACGGGGAATACCGCCTTGAGATCGGGTGCCAGCAGACTGCACGCGACGACGCTCGACGACACCGGCGTGCTCGTGACGCCCGCGCTCGAAGCCGAGACCGAACGGCTGCTGTCGCAACGCACCCGCGACATCCGTTTTTCTCCCGAGATGGTTCGCGCCTATCGCCAGAAGGACTGGCCGCAACGCAGCAAGATCGCGCGGGCCTGGATGATCTGGGTCGCCACGATCAGCGTCTGCTTCGTGCCGGTCAGCTTCCTTCTCGCGCCCGATTTCCTGATGCGGACCACAATCATCAGCGGATTGCTGGTTCCGGCACTGCACGCCTGCGCCTATCTGGTCTGGCGCAAGCCCCGCAGCGCCGCGGTCGAAGGCCTGTCGCTGCTGCTCCTGATGACCAGCGTCATGATCGCCTACGGCTCGCTCGCCGTCGCGGCCGGCGGCAGCAATTATGAGCGCTTCCTCTTCTGCATCATGTACGTCAACACGATCGCGATCGTGGTGTTCAATATCGACTATGTGTGGGCGCTGGCCCTGATGGTCTGCTCCACCGTGATCTTTTTTGGATTTGAAATCTTCAATCCCGCCATCGACTTCAAGGAGGCGATCGGGACGTCGATCTTTTTTGCGATGGGAATCTATGCGGCGACGATCGCGCGGAAGACCCAGTCGATCCTCGGCCAAAAAGCCTTCCTGCTGTCGCTGCGCAACCAGTATCGCAGCGACGCGCTGAAAAGCGCCAACCATCAATTGGAAATCCTGGCGACGCGCGACCCGCTCACCGGGCTCGGCAACCGCCGTTCGGCGACCGATCGCATCGAAACGCTCTGGCGCGACCCGGGCATCCCGAAAGCCAGTATCGCCTTCATCATGGCCGATATCGACCTGTTCAAACTGTTGAACGATACCGCCGGCCACGCCGCCGGCGACGAGTGCATCCGGCGGGTCGCTGATACGATCGAGCAATCGGTGCGGCTCGGCGAAGACGCTGTGTTCCGCTATGGCGGCGAGGAATTCCTGGTCGTTCTCGTCGACGCCACGCCCGATCTCGCCTGGACGATCGCGCAGCGCATCCGCAGCTCGGTCGAAGCGCTCGCCATCGTCAATCCCGGCATAGATCAGGTGGAAGGTGCCACGTGCGTGATGACGATCAGCCTCGGCGTCGCATTCGCGCAGGAAGGTGCCGCACCGGAGACGGTCGCAAAATGGGCTGACGACGCGCTGTACGACGCCAAGCGCGGCGGCAGGAATATTGTGTTCCTGTCGAATGCGTATGTCGCCGCGGATACGGATGCGTGTCAGGCGCAGGCGGTTGCGGCACAGCCCAGGCAATTCGGACGAATTCAGTAAGACGGAATGATCGTGTCGCGAACCGCGACACGATCACAGGTCGTCAGACTATCGTTCACCGGCAAAACTAGAGCAGGAAGTCGTTCAGCGTCAGCGGTTGACCGTTTGCGATATTGACGGAGATGGCGAATTCCCCCTCGTCGAAGGTGTGGTTGCCGTTCGCATCAATTCCGACGGAAGCGGCACTCGAGCCATTGGGCCGAATGATCACATCCGCCGCATCGACGTGGAGGGCGCGGAAATCGAGCTTGTCCTGGCCGACGTTGAAGTCCTCGATGATGTCCTGCACGCCGCCCTTGACGATACGGCTGTCATCGAAGGACTGGAACAGGAAGGTATCCGCATCGCCGCCGCCGATCAGGATATCGCGTCCGACTCCGATGCCACCTGACAGCGTATCCCGGCCCGTGCCTCCGTCGAGTGTGTCTACACCCCGGCCACCGGACAGGCGGTTATCAAAGCCGTTACCCAGAATGGTGTCATTGCCGCTGGTGCCGATCGCGTTCTCGATGCTGTCGAAAGTATCACCTTCAGCCAGGCCACCACTACCCACGCTGCCTGACCGCAAGTTGATCGATATGCCGGTCGATGATGCACTATAGTCGACGGTGTCGCTGCCACCGTCGCCGTTGTAGCTATCGCGGCCCAAATCGGCCCGGAACGTGTCATCGCCGTCGCGGCCGAAAAATTTGTTGGCCTCGCCGTTGCCGATGAACAGATCCGCATTGTTGCTGCCGCGGACGATCTCGATCGAATCCAACGTATCGGTTTCGACGACGCTGTAACTGAAGTTCTGGAAGCTGAAGAGCGACCTGGTCGCCGTTCCGGCCTCGAGGTCGATCGTGATCTGCGGCGCGACGAAGAGCACGCCCGACGGGGCGGCCGGGGTATCCCAACTATCGAACTCCGCGGTATCGACGCCGGTACCACCGCGGAGGATGTCATTGCCGAGACCGCCATTGAGGACGTCGTTATCGGTCCCCCCGTCGAGGGTGTCGATGCCATCGCCGCCGAGCAGCGTGTCATTGCCACCTCGGCCTTCGATTGTGTCATTCCCTGCGCCGCCGTCCAGGCGGTTGCCAAAGGATGCTTCGTCGCCGCGGATGGTGTCGGAACGGCTTGAACCGAGGACGTTCTCGATCGACTGCAGCGAGTCTCCCGCAGCATCGCCGCCGATCTGTGTCGCACGGATCAGGTCGACATTGACGCCCTGCAAAGAGCTTTCGTAGGAGGCCGTATCGACATTGCCGTCACCGATCAGCGTATCGGCGCCGCCTCGGCCTTCCAGCGTGTCATTGCCCAGGCCGCCGAAAATGACGTTGGCATTGTTGTTACCGCGTAGCGTATCGCCAAAGCGCGAGCCGTCGATGTTCTCGACGCCGGTGATGGTGTCGCCCTGTGCCTCGCCGCCGATCTGCGCGGCGCGTTCGAGGTCGACGTTGACGGCAAGTGAGTTCTCGTAGTTGACGGTATCACCCGCGTTGGCCGCGGCGATCGCCGCATTCGCCTGAGCGCGGGTCATGATGCCCTGCGCCACCGCGGAATCAAACGCGTCGGCGGCGAGATCGCCACCCTCGATAACGTCCGCGCCGACGCCACCTTGCAGGAAATCAGCGCCAGTGCCCCCGAGCAGGATGTCGACGCCGGAGCCGCCGAGCAGGACGTCGTTGCCGGCGTTGCCAGAGAGGTCGTCGTCGCCGGAACCGCCGATTACCGTGTCGACGCCGGTACCGCCGAAAATTCTGTCATCGTCTTCGCCGCCGTCCAGGGTGTCGTTGCCGCTAAAACCCGCCAGGAAGTCATCGCCGCGGCCACCGAAGAACTCGTCGTCGCCGCTTTCGTGATACTGATAGCCGAGCCAGCCGACGTACAAGTCGCCGTCACGATCGCCCGCATAAATATCTTCCATCAGGTGCGCCTGCTCGAGGCGGGTCAGCGGCGCCGGATCCGCCCGCACGCCACTGTAATCATTGAACAGCGAGGCCGGGCCTGCATAGTACATGGTAATGGTGGTGTCGCTGATGTCATCGTCGCCGTCGCCACCATAGATCACGTCGTCGCCGCGTCCGCCCTCGAGATCGTCGTTGAAGGCGCTGCCGAAGATCAGGTCTTCATCGTCGAACCAGCCCCATGCATGAACACCGTAGGTGTAGCTGCCGTAATTCTGAACCTTCGTCATGGCTTGCCTCCCATTTCAAGCCGATGGCACTGCGCGACCGGCAGATCACCATCGCAGGCGGAAGGGAGTGGGGCTGTCACGCAGGGAACAGGCGCGAACGGAACACTGCACCTGTGTGTTTTTGTCGAACGCGCACGCGGCGGCTGAGGATGCGCGTCAGGCGCAGGCCGTTGCAGCGCTGCCGAGGCAACGCGTGTAGGGTGGGCAAAGGCGCATTGCGCCGTGCCCCCCCCTCTCTTATCTTGAATGGTGGGCACGCGGAGCCTGTCATCGGGCGCGCGTTCGCGCGACCCGGTGGCTTTGCCAACCCTACGGCTGTCGTGGCTTAAGCCGCCGCGGCGGTCACCACTTGCGCGAGCAGTGCTTCGCGCTTCGACTGCGAGCGGTAGCCCTTCATCGTCGCGGCAAAGCGTTCGAGGATGCCGTCCTCGAAAGCCGTAACGATGGTGTCGTGGACGTAGCTCTTGCGGCAGATCGCGGGCGTATTCGACAGTTCGTCCGCCGCGGCGCGAACCGCGTCCAGCACCTGCTTTTTGCGGCCGCGCGCGCTCGCCGCCGGCGAAATCCGCGACAGCGATTCCAGCACAACGGCCGAGGCCATCAGGGTTCGAAAATCCTTCAGCGAAATCTTGATGCCGGCGATCTCGCGCAGGAAGCCGTTCACCGTCGTCGTCGATACCGTGCGCACGGTGCCGGAATTATCGCGGTACTGGAACATGCGCTTGCCGGGCACGCCGCGCAGGATGCCGATCGCGCGCACGAGTTTCGCCGCGTCGCATTCCTTGCGCACGGCCTTGCCGCCCTTGGCCTTGAAGGTCAGGACCAGATTGTCGTCTTCCAGCGTGACGTTGGACTTCAAGAGCGTGGTGGCGCCGCGGGTGCCGTTGAGACGCGCATAGGATTCGTTGCCCGGCCGGATCGCGGTGCGGGCGATCAGTTCGATCACCGCCGAGAGCGCGAACTCGCGGGTCGGCTCATCTCCGGACAGGTGCATCGAGACGTTGCGGCGGATCTTCGGCAATGCCGCGACCAGGCGCGCCAGCCGATGCGCCTTGCGCTGCTCGCGGACCTTTTCCCAATCGGCGTGATAGCGGTATTGCAGCCGGCCGGCCGCGTCGACGCCGACGGCCTGCAGATGCGAGGCCGGATCGGGCGAGTAACGGACTTGCTGGTAGGCCGGCGGCACCGCCATTGAATTCAGGCGCTTGATCGTGCCGACATGGCGGATCGCCGTGCCGTTGGCGCGAACAAATGAATAGCTCTTGCCGCGCTTGATGCGGCGGATGGTCAGTTCGTTCTGATCGCCGAGCTTGAGGCCCAATTCCTGGGCCAGCGACTCAACCGAGGTTTTGGGCTCGAGCTTTTGCTTCGGCGAAGGGGTTTTGGCGGGCGCCTTCAGCGGGCCTTTGGGAAGTTCTTGGGGCAATTGACCAAGCGCTTCCGCCAATGCGACGGCAGGATCAGCGGAACCGGGCCGCGTAGCCTCGAAATTCACCTGATCCGTCATCACCGTCGTTGTCCTGCTCCGCTGTTCGTCCGGTAATGCCGCTTGCTGCGGCTTGGTTCCGGCGGGGCCCTGTCACCCCGGAAACGCCATTTAGGGGGTAACGAACCCCTTTGCGAGTCCCGATTCTGCGATTAACGGTTATTAGATACCGGTCATGGGAGCCATTCGCGCGATAACGTTGATTTTCGGCAGCGCCAAAACGCGAACGTGATGGCCACACCGGCCTCCGCGGGAGCGAAGGGAGGCGATGGAGCCGACCAAGGTCGCAGATGTTTCCGCCTTGTCCGGGCACCCTGCGACGCCTAATCATCGTAATAATCAAGACGGCTTGCGGCCGCTTACCGGTACGGCCCGCAATCAAGTGGAGGGGAAGATGTCCGAGAAGATTTACGACGTGTCGGCAGAGTGGGCCAAACGCGCGCTGGTGGATGACGCCAAGTACCGCGAAATGTATGCGAACTCGGTCGCCGACCCCAACGCCTTCTGGGCCGAACAGGGCAAACGGGTCGGCTGGATCAAGCCGTTCCACAAGGTCGAGAACGTCTCCTTCGCGCCGGGCAATATCTCAATCAAATGGTTCGAGGATGGCGTCCTGAACGTCGCCTGGAACTGCATCGACCGGCATCTGGCCACCCGCGCAGACCAGACCGCCATCATCTGGGAGGGCGACAACCCCTCGGAGTCGAAGCACATCACCTACCGCCAGCTGCACGACGAAGTCTGCAAGATGGCCAACATCCTGCGCACCAGGAACGTCAAGAAGGGCGATCGCGTCACGATCTATCTGCCGATGATCCCGGAAGCGGCGTATGCGATGCTGGCCTGCGCGCGGATCGGCGCGGTTCACTCGGTGGTGTTCGCCGGCTTCTCGCCGGACAGCCTCGCCCAACGCATCACCGACTGCCAGTCCAAGATCATCATCACTGCGGACGAAGGATTGCGCGGCGGCAAGAAGGTGCCGCTGAAGGCCAATGTCGATGCCGCGGTCGCCAAGAGCGGTGGCGTCGACTGGGTGGTCGTGGTCAAGCGCACGGGTGGCGCCGTCGACATGAACCCGACCCGCGACCTCTGGTATCACGACGCCGCCAAGATGGTGACGACGGAATGTCCGTGCGAGCCGATGCACGCGGAAGATCCGCTGTTCATCCTCTATACGTCCGGCTCGACCGGCCAGCCCAAGGGCGTGCTGCACACCTCGGGCGGCTATCTCGTATTCGCATCGATGACGCATCAATACGTGTTCGATTATCACGACGGCGACATCTACTGGTGCACCGCCGACGTCGGCTGGGTCACCGGCCACAGCTACATCCTCTATGGACCGCTGGCGAACGGCGCGACCACGCTGATGTTCGAAGGCGTGCCGAACTATCCGGATAATTCGCGGTTCTGGAACGTCGTCGACAAGCACAAGGTCAACATCTTCTACACCGCACCGACCGCGATCCGCGCGCTGATGCAGGGCGGCGACGAGCCGGTGAAGAAGACCTCGCGCAAGAGCTTGCGGCTGCTCGGCTCGGTCGGCGAACCCATCAATCCCGAAGCCTGGGAATGGTATCACCGCGTGGTCGGCGACGAGCGTTGCCCGATCGTCGATACCTGGTGGCAGACCGAAACCGGCGGCATCCTGATCACGCCGCTGCCGGGTGCGACCAAACTCAAGCCGGGTTCGGCGACGCGGCCGTTCTTCGGCGTCGTCCCTGAAATCGTCGATGCCGACGGCAAGGTGCTGGACGGCGAAACCTCGGGCAATCTCTGCATCGCCAAATCCTGGCCGGGGCAGATGCGTACCGTCTATGGCGACCACGTCCGCTTCGAGCAGACTTACTTCTCCACCTACAAGGGCAAGTACTTCACCGGCGACGGCTGCCGCCGCGATGCCGACGGCTATTACTGGATCACCGGCCGCGTCGATGACGTCATCAACGTATCAGGCCATCGCATGGGCACCGCCGAAGTCGAGAGTTCGCTGGTGGCGCATGAAGCGGTCTCGGAAGCCGCGGTGGTCGGCTATCCCCACGACATCAAGGGCCAGGGCATCTATGCCTATGTGACGCTGATGACCGGCAGGGAGCCGAGCGAAGCGCTGCGCAAGGAATTGGTGGCGTGGGTGCGCAAGGACATCGGCCCGATCGCCTCGCCGGATCTGATCCAGTTTGCCCCGGGCCTGCCGAAGACGCGCTCCGGCAAGATCATGCGCCGCATCCTGCGCAAGATCGCCGAGGACGAACCGTCAAGCCTCGGCGATACCTCGACTTTGGCCGATCCCGCCGTGGTCGACGATCTCGTGAGTAATCGCCAGAACAAGAAGGGCGCCGCGGTCTAGCGTTCTTCCCGTGCAAAATCGGACGCTTTAACCTCCAGCTCGTCATGACCGGGCATAGCCGTCCGAAGGACGGCGTCGCTTCCGCTCGCCTATGTCCCGGCCATCCACGTCTTCCTCGCCAAGTGAAGAAAGGACGTGGATGCCCGGCACCCGTCTCCGCCAAGGCTTCGACGGGACCACGAGTGGTCGGCACGCCGAAGCTTTAGCGAAGGCGGCAAGACCGGGCATGACGAAGCGGCTCACGCAATCGTCAGGGCGGCGGCCGCTCCCCGGGCCGTTTCCTGACGAGTGTTGTTTTCAAGTCATTTACTTTAATTCGAACATTTCCTTTGTTGACCCCATCGAAACGATGGCTCACGGCCGGCTTGGAAACCATCCGGTCAAGACACGCGGTTAAAGATGCGTGGGTGAGACGGCAAGCCGGGATTTTCCATTTGGATTTTTCCTTTGGTGGTTTGCGTGGGCATTTGAGGACCCCCTGACGGGGGCAAGCGGGCGGGAGAAATTGATGTCGATGCGGATTGCGGTGGCACTGGCTGCCACCATCGGGGCCGGCGTTTTGATGTCATCGGCGGCCGAAGCGCGGCCGGAAATGGTCGGCGTCAGCGGCGAGTACACGCCGGGCACGATCGTGGTGAAGACCAACGAACGCCGCCTCTATCTCATTCTCGATTCCGGCCGCGCCGTGCGCTATCCGGTCGGCGTCGGCCGCGCCGGCAAGCAATGGGCCGGCACCACCCGCATCGACGGCAAGTACCAAAATCCGGCCTGGTCGCCGCCCGCTGAAGTGAGGCGCGACAAGCCGAACATGCCCAACGTCATTCCCGGCGGCTCGCCGAGCAACCCGATGGGCGTCGCGGCGATGACCTTGGCCGGCGGCGAATACGCTATCCACGGCACCAACGCACCGGGCTCGGTCGGCGGCTTCGTGTCTTATGGTTGCATCCGCATGCTCAATGCTGACATCACCGATCTCTACCAGCGCGTTTCGGTCGGCACGCAGGTGACGGTCACGCGCTGATACCAACCTTCGTCATTCCGGGATGGTCCGAAGGACCGGACCACAAGGTGCGCAATTGCGCACCGGGGAACCTCGAGATTCCGGGTTCGCTCGTTTCACTCGCGCCCCGGAATGACCAGCAGCACAAATGAGCCGCGCAACAGCGCGGCTTTTTCTTTGCGCGTCCGGTTATCGCCCGGCGTTCGCGCACCAGCCGTTCCGATGACCTCCGTTGTAGCTGCGCGCATGACCCGCAGCCACCAGTGCGGTTGAGACGTTGCCGGTCTTTTTGGTCGCGACATCAGCGACCACCCGGCCGCTATATTTGTCCGGCCCGATATTTGAGATCATGACCTCGCCTTCGCCGAGCAAGCCACGCAACGCCGCGCTCGCGGCCTCGGCCATCTGCAATTCCTGCGGACAGGCCGCCTTCAGCTCCGGCGCATCGATGCCGCGCAGGCGAACCCGGGTGTTGAGGTCGAGGCCGGGCCACAGATGCACCCGCGCCTCGAACGTGTCGCCGTCGATGGTCCGGATCACGTCGACGGGATGGCGCACATCGGGATTGCCGGCGCGCTTCCAGATCATCTCGGCGTCACGCGCCGCCTGGCTGTCGGCCTGCTCGCTGCCCGCTTTCGGCCAATGCACCCAATGCCGCACCGGCAGCAGGGTCCCCGCGGCGACCCCGAGCACGAATACCCACGGCAAAGCCGCCGAGAGCCGGCGCCGCCAGGGACTCCTAGGAGGGCCGCGATACGGCGTCCGATAAGTATTTATTCTCTCGTATGGGGACATATTCCCAGACTAAGGCTGAGTCGGGGCTTTCGGCAAGCCCAAATCGCCTCAGAAGTCCGAGGCGATGCCTTTGCGCTCCCAATCGCCATAGCGCGTCGGTTCCGGGCCCTTCGGACCCTGGAGCTCCTTCGCCGCCGGCGTGACGGCGGCCGCAGCCGCCTTGCGGCGCTCCTCGGCCTCGGCGAGCGCGCGCTCGGCGGCCGGCGTCAACGGCTTGCGGGCGGCGCCGGGAATCACGGCATGCGGTGATGAAGGATCGTCGGTCATGGCAAAATCTTTTGGCAGATCGTTTGGCAAAACTTCCCTGCGGCCCATCTCGTAGCACAGGGATCAACACAACGCCGACATCACAATCCTGAAATCGGCGATGCGATTCTTACATTTGGCATATTCGCATGCCAAAGGAGTTTTTCATTGCCGTGGCATGCGCCGAAACCCTGTTCAGCACCTTTCGAGATATTACTTCGCCATGCCTCCTTCAAGATTTGCAGTTCCTGCCGAAGTTCCCGGTCTCGCGGCGCGGCGGATAGCAGCCGACATTCTCGACGGCGTCCTGCACAAGCATCGTACCCTCGACGACCAGCTCGACGGCGCCGGCGCCCATCCGGGCTTGAAATCGCTGGCCGATCGCGACCGCGCGCTGATGCGCCGCCTGGTGGCGACGATCTTGCGGCGGCTCGGCACGCTCGGCCATCTGTTGTCGCGCCTGCTCGATCGCGGCGTTCCGACTGACGCGCCGCGCGCGCAAAGCGCGCTGTTGATCGGTGCCGCGCAAATTCTCTGGATGGACGTGCCCGATCATGCCGCCGTCGACCTGTCGGTGCGGCTGGTGCAATCGGACCGCCGCGCCGCGAAATATGCCGGACTCGTCAACGCCGTGCTGCGGCGCTGTGCGCGCGAAGGCCAGCCGCTGATCGACGAGGTCAAGACGCAGACGCTCGACATCCCGCTATGGCTGTCGGCGCGCTGGGCCGCGGCCTACGGCGAGGCCACCGCACGCGAAATGGCGATTGCAATCGGCCATGAACCGTCGCTCGACATCACCGTGAAATCGGACGCGCCGCAATGGGCGACGCGCCTGCACGGCGAGACCCTGGCTACCGGCACCGTGCGCACCCTGCTGCAGGGCTCGGTGACGATGCTGCCCGGTTTCACCGAGGGGCAATGGTGGGTGCAGGACGCCGCGGCGGCGTTGCCGGTGCGGTTGTTCGGCGACGTCAGCGACAAGAGCATCGTCGATCTCTGCGCCGCGCCCGGTGGCAAAACCGCGCAGCTCGCGCAAGCCGGCGCGCGCGTCACCGCGGTCGATCGTTCAAGCCCGCGGATGGCGCGGCTGCGCGACAATCTTTCGCGGCTGTCGCTGCAGGCCAATGACGTCGTGGCCGACGGCGCCGAATGGCCCGGCGGCGACGGCACCTTCGACGGCGTGCTGGTGGACGCGCCCTGCACCTCGACCGGCACCATCCGGCGCCATCCCGACGTGGCCTGGCTGCGCCAGGAAACCGACATGGCGGCGCTGACGGCGTTGCAGAGCCGCCTGCTGAAAAAGGCGGTCGCACTGCTCAAGCCGGGCGGCACGCTGGTCTATTGCACCTGTTCGCTGGAACCGGAGGAAGGCGAGCAGGCGGTTGCGGCGCTGTTAGTTGCCGAATCAGGCGTCCGCCGCGCGCCGGTCGACGCCGGCGAGGTCGCAGGCCTGGCCGAGATCGTCACGGCGGACGGCGATTTGCGCACCCTGCCCTGCCATCTGCCCCACGACGACCCGCGGCTCGGCGGGCTGGATGGATTTTACGCCGCGCGGCTGGTTAAATCCTGATTCTGCACCGGAATTTCGTGGCTCCCGACTGATTCGCACGCTTTCAAGATGGTGTCTTGGGCGCGTTTCCGGATTAAAAGGATTCGCCACAAGATCTCCTCCCATCAAGGTAAGGCGTGTCGGTCGCTCAACGCAGACGCATTACGACGCTGGTCGCGAGCCGCTTTGCGCGGAGCGTGATGGCGCGTGCGAGCGGCAGTACCGTGGGACTGTCGCGGCTGTGGCCCAGCCGCGCCGACCGGCTGATCATCGCGCCGCACGATCTGCGCACCGCCGACGCCACCCGCGCCGCCGAAATCTATGCCGGCCGCTTCGTGTTCGCGGGCAAGATCGTGACCTGCCATGGCCGCTCGATCTTCGATCTCGAGCCGCCGTCGGAAGATTGGGAGGTGGCGCTGCTCGGGTTCGGCTGGCTGCGCCATCTGCGCGCCGCCGACACCGCGCTGACCCGCGCCAATGCGCGCTCGCTGGTCGACGACTGGATTTCCAATCCGGCGCAGAAGCGCCCGGTCGGCCGCCGCGCCGACGTGTTGGCGCGCCGCGTCATCT
>JBOHIT010000750.1:0-18202 GCA_050726155.1 Bradyrhizobium sp. | reverse complement strand
CTTCTTGCGCTTCTTTTCGCAAGCATCGCATTTGCAGCCGATCGGTTTCAGATAGGCTTTGAAATAGTCGGTGCCGTAATCGTAATTGATCTCGTCGCCGGGCTCGATGTTCTTGATGGCGCGGATGAAGACCTTGCGCTTGCGCGGTTTGACGTCGGATTCCGCGTTCGGCTTGCAGGCGTGGTTGATGTAGCGGGCGACGTTCGCGCGCACCGAACCGTCGATGGTCCAGCGGTTGGTCAGCTCGAACAGATATTTGTTCTCGATCGCGTCTTCTTTTTTCTTCTTCGAATCCAGCAATGGCCCAAAATATCGAACGATTTTGGTGCCCTTCTTGATCGGTTTGGTGGCGAAGAGGCCAAGTCCGGTGCGGGAGCGGCCGACGCGGTAGGGTTTGTTCTGGGGTATGGCAGGCATGACGATTGAATTACTGACGCGCTGAGAGAGGAACGGAAGCCGTCCTTCTAGGACGATTCCGTGGCCCTGTCAGGTATTTCGCTTCGCTTCCTTGAACCTTCCCCAGATTGCACACGTCTGAAATGTCAGGGTTCCCCAAGGGCCAAGGGACAACAGAGGGACTTCAACGGACGCCAAACGATGAAACGCCTGCATTATCTGCATTTGACGGCAATGGCATGTGCGGCAGGCGCCGTGCATGGTCCGATTTCAACGGCAAATGCCCAGACATTCAGCAGCAGCTATACATCCACGGCGCCAAAGGATTGCCGCATGATCGGCAAGCCCAGCGAACTCGATGGCAGCACGAAACGGGTTTGCCCCGGCAAAGCGGACCTGGTGGTATCGATCAGCGAAGACGATCTGCGCGAAACCGTCTCGGTCGGCCGCAACCGCGCCGCGGCGGAAAAAGAACCGGCCGCCCAAAGCTGGTTCGGCCCGTTCAACTCGACCACCCCTACCGTCGAATGGCGCGCCGTCGACGGCAAGCCGTTTGCGATCATCCAGCGCTGGCACATCGCCGACAACAGCGATCCCGACAAGGAAGGCCGGCCGACCGCCAAGCCGATGCTGGCGGTGACACGGCTGCCGCCCGGCGAAGTCTGCCACGTCGCCTATATCGACGCCCAGGCCAACGCCAATCCGAACGAACTCGCCCGCAAGGCCGCCGACGAACTCGCGCGCCATTTCAAATGCGGCAAGGACGAGGTGCGGGTGATCGGCGAGACCGGCCGCGCCGTGAGCATGGCGAAGCGATAATCTGCTGCCCTCGCCCGCGAGTCTCCAACCGATCGGCTGGGTTGAGCCCCGGTTCGAACTGCCGGTCGGGGCCCGGTGCTTCCAATTCCGGACATCTCGCTGCATCGCACTGGCCGAAGCCATCTGCCAAAGCAGACGCCGGGATGGCCCTGCTGTCATCGGCCCCATGGACCCGCCTGGGTTGCGGCGCCAGGTCGCGTGGTCGGGCGGCACAAGGCTACCGCCGAACCACAAAAGCCGTTATGGTCGCCGGCAAAAAACAGCACTTGAATTGCGAAAGCGGGATCCAACCCGGCTTGTCCGTACACCTTCCATCGATTTACGACAGTTCAAATAGATCAGCGTATGTGGTTTCCGATCATCGCGTGGATAGTCCTGTTCAGTGCTTGCGCCTTTTTTGTAGGCGCGACGCTCGGACTCGATCCGGGTCAAATATCGATACAATTTTCGGCGTTGCCGGGTCCGCAGCGGTTCGCGCTCAGCGCCATTATCTTCACCACCCTGGCATTGATCGGCTCATCGGTATGGCAAGCCTACAGCCTGGCGCGCCAGAACAAATTATTGCGGGATCGTCTCAGGGGGCTGCGGCAAGGGGTTTTGGTCGCACATGATGCGCAGACTCAATTCGACTCGTCGGTCCAGCATCTCGCCAAGAGCGATCCCGAAGAAGCGATCGGATTGCTTCAGACGACGCTCACCGATACCGAGAAACGCCTGGCCATCCAGCAGAACCGGTACGACTCCGTCGATCTGCACGAGAGGCTCGAGGAGATCCGGCGTCGCCAACAGGCGCTTCGGGAGATGGTCGGCGGCGTGTCGGAAAAGCGGCGCGTTGTCGAGCCCGTATTCGGCGAATTGAAGGATCGGCTGCGTCAACTCGACAGGTGGCTCGCCGAACTGGAGACCGACGACAACAAGAAGAGCCTTGGCGATCGCGTCAACGAACTGAACCAGGATGTCTCCCTGATCCACACGCGTCACGGCGTGCTGCAGCAGTCCGTGGCGACGCTCAACCGGTTCACGGAAGAACTGGAAAAAGCCAAGGCAGAGCTGGCACCCATGCGCTCGCCGGAAACAGGGATCAACCCCCTGATCGCCGAACTGCGCGTTTCCGGCGATCAGTTGGCCAAGATGCTGGATGAACTCGAATCCAGCGGGGATGAAAAGCTCCACTCGCGGGTCGAGAGCCTCTCCAGGAACAAACTAGAGATCGAACAGCGGGTCGCCCAGATCGATGATTGCTTCAATATTCTGGACAGCATTCGCCTCGACTTTGGCGAGCTCAGGGAACGGCAGACGCATCTGGAGCGCTCGCTTGCGGCGATCGAGACGGATTCCAGCGGTGCCAGCCTGCTTGACCGCCAGAACGCGCTGAACGAATTCATCGTCGAGTGCCGGTTGCGCCTTAGGAACCTGCAGGAATTTTCGACGACGCTAGGCCAGTTCAAGGAAGAACTGGCCAAGTCCCAGACCGGGCTGATGCCGCTGCAAGCGCCGGTATACGGGATCGAGGCATTGATCGGTGAAGTGAATGCCGGTCACCAGATCCTGAGCAAGACCCTCAGCGAGATCGAGCAGAAGGGCGAGGAAAGGCTGACCTCGCGCGTGGATGCACTCGCCACCAACAAGGTCGAGATCGACGAGCGGATCGCCAGGGTGTTTGAAGATTTTCAGAAGCTCGACTCGATGCGGAAGAACATCGGAGAGATGTTCACGAGCATCAGAGGCACCCTCAACAGAATAGGGTAAGTTCAGCTTCGGGTCTCTCGATAGCAACGAGGCGGGCTACTCGGCCCGCGAGCTACGTCTCGGCAAGCTAAAACATCGAAAACAACCCCATGCAAAGAAAGGAACCCGTTGAAAAGAAAACATCGCTGGCATGGATGCCCTGCCCCGCAAAAAACATTTTGACACGTCGGGCAAATCAGCGGCACATTTCCATCATCGCGCCAATTGTACACCCGCCCATGGCCCTGCCCATCGGGCTTTCGGCGCAATCGCAGGCCCTGCCGCGCGTGCGTAGCGCGGATTTGTCGATGGTTTCGCGATTATCATCCGAGGTCTACCGTTCAATTCCCGATACGTAGACCCAACAGTTGAAAAGATTCGCCCATGGCTTCATCTCCCCGCGATTTGCCTCAACTTGACGGGTCCGTCTTCCTGATGGATGGCGGGCTGGAGACGACGCTTACCTTTTTGGAAGGCGTTGAGCTGCCCTTTTTTGCGGCTTTCCCACTTCTGCTCGATACAGCAGGCCGGCGCAGGCTCGAAAGTTATTTCGAGCCATTCATCCGGACTGCCCTGGAGCGAAAGGTCGGCTTCGTATTGGACACGCCCACATGGCGCTCCAATACCGATTGGGGAGCAAAACTCGAATATTCCGTGGAGCAGCTCGTGGATGTAAACCGCAGGGCCATAGCCTGGGCAATGGATCTCAGGGACAAGTTCGCATCGCCTACGACACGGATCGTCGTCAACGGGGTCGTCGGGCCGCGCGGCGATGGCTACCGTGTCGATGCAAAAATGACGGCAGCAGAGGCCCATGCCTACCACAATCCGCAGATCGAGGCCTTTCAGGTTGCGGGTGCCGAGATGGTAAGCGCAATTACGATGAATTATGTCGAGGAGGCGATCGGCATCGTCACGGCGGCACGCGCCAACAACATTCCGGCGGTGATTTCGTTCACCGTGGAAATGGACGGCAAGCTTGCATCGGGCGATACGTTGGAAGCCGCAATCGAAGCGGTCGAACGGGCTACGGCCGGGGCTCCGGCCTACTACATGGTCAACTGCGCGCATCCCTCGCATTTCGATAAAGTGCTCTCTGGCTCTGCCAGTTGGACCAACAGGGTGCGCGGGCTTCGGGCCAATGCATCGACGAAAAGTCACGCCGAGCTTGATGCGGCGACCGAACTTGACGCGGGCAACCCGCAAGAGCTCGGTCAGCAATACCACGCATTGCGAAGGCGCTTGCCGCAGCTATCGGTTCTTGGCGGATGCTGCGGAACCGATCATCGCCACATCGCCGCGATCTGCAATGCCTGTTTATCTTCTCAATAGGGGTTACGGTGACAGCCCGTAGTACGTGGCGCGTAGGGCGGATTGAGCCGAAGGCGTAATCCGCCGATACAGCGGACAGAATCACTCGTGTCGTCTTCCTCGGTGTCGACGATGTCGCGACATCGATCGCAGGCGAGCACAATGCGGGCCGCGTCGAAACCGCAGTGGCGGATTACGCCTTCGGCTCAATCCGCCCTACGCACTGTCGCGCCGCATCCTGTCGGATCAGGTAACTTTCACCATCACGGTCCTGCCGCCGACGTGGCCGATCGCATAGGTGTTGCCGTTCATTTCGACGTAATGAAACTTCGCGTGGCCGCCCACAGCCGCACCGAGATCGCGATCACAGAGTTCGCCTTGGACGGGCGCATTTCCGGACTTGGTGGTCATGATATCCCTCCTTCAGCCTCGACGAAGGAGCGGTGATCGCTCCTTTGCATCGATGGTGATCACGTGGATATGACGCGCACCGAAATGGCACAGTGACGAAAATCACACAGGGGAACATTTTGCAACCATGCCGGAGTGAAGCCGAACGCGTAACGCGTAGGGCGGGTTCTCTTTAACCCGCCATCTCACGTCGAGCGGCGGATCCGCCCTACGGACCTGACAACAGCGTGCCAATGCACCGCAATCCATCATCCCTGAAATCTCCAATGATCGTTGCAGGCACTCACAGGTGTTCGGCGTTGTTGCCGCTGTCACCGCAATTTCCGATTTGATCCCGATCGCGGCAAGACGGTCATCGCATCAATGAGAGCACTCACGGCTCCGTAGCAGGAGGATCACTCCCGCCGAACTTCCGCTGCGGGGCAGAAGCTGACCTCATGTTTTGCCCGCGGCCACTTCCGCTTTGTGCCGGAAGCGGACTTCGTGCAGGCCAGATGATGGTTGTGCTGGCCCATCTTGGGTCGTTACTCTCCGGCAGCCTGCTTTGAAACTCACGGGTGAAAAGAGAGTCTACCAGATGGACCTGCAACTCGCCGGAAAAAAAGCACTAGTAACTGGCGCCAGCCGGGGAATCGGGCGTGCAATTGCCGAGCGCCTCGCAGCGGAAGGAGCCAATGTGGCAATTTGTGCACGGAGCGCAGAAGCCGTTGGGGACACGGTCAGGGCTCTGGAGTCCAAAGGTGTAAAAGCTTGGGGCCGGTCCGTTGACGTAAGGGATACAGCAGCACTTCGAAGTTGGGTTGAAGGCGCTGCTATGGCGCTTGGTGGTATCGACATATTGGTGGCGAATGCCAGCGCTTTATCATTCGGCCTAAGTCGTGAGGCTTTTCACTCCGCATTGGACGTCGATCTGATCCACACCGTGACGGCAGTCGAGGCGGCTATGCCGTACATTGAACAATCGCGGTCAGGTAGCATAGTAGCCATCGGGTCGATTGGTGGAGTCGAGGATTCCGAACTCAATTCCTATACAATGGTATCCTACGGGGCCATCAAGGCAGCGCTTCATTTCTACATCAAGTCGTTGGCCCGGACCGTTGCGCCCAAGGGGATTCGAGCCAATGTCATTAGCCCCGGTTCGACCTTCTTCGACGGCGGTGCTTGGGATCGGATCAAGAGGCAGGAGCCCGAGCGCTTCCACAATGCGGTCAAGATGATCCCAATGGGCCGAATGGCGCAGCCCGAAGAAATCGCAAACGTTGTCGTGTTCACGGCGAGCCCGGCGGCAAGTTACGTCACCGGATTAAATCTGGTGGTTGACGGCGCTTTTACCCGACGCGTTTAGCCGGTGCCTTTCCTAAATTGGAGACGTGCTACGTAGGTTGGCCAAAGCAATCGCTTCACGACCGTTCTGGGTCAATAACTGCCCTGATGGGGGCTTGAAAACGAACTTCCGTACTGCCCCGGACTGCGGACATCATCAGACCTGCGCTGCGGGTCTCAAAGGTGCCAGAAGCCGACATTCGCGCCGAACTGTCTACTATGGCTGCTTTCGCTCCAGCATTGTCAAAACCTCATCCGTCGTCATCACGTCGGCGAAGACCCGACCCATCGTTTTCAGCTCTCCCTCATGTGTCTCCCGCGAAACCTCGGCCACGGCGTCGCTGACAAGGATGGTCCGATAGTTGTGCTCGGCCCCGCCACGCACGGTAGTGGAAACGCAAACGCATGTGGTGACGCCTGTCACGACGCAGGTCGTCACACCCAGGTTGCGCAGAACCGTATCAAGCTGCGTGTTCGCGAAGGCTCCAAAGCCCTTCTTGGCGATCAGATGATCGCCCCGACGCGGCTTCAGTTCGTCGACGATTTCGGCACCCCAAGTTCCCTCGACGCAGTGCGTGCTGTTTCCCGCACCCGGCTGCAATCCCAACCGCCAGTATGGGAAGGCGGCGTCCGAATAATCAGGCTTCAAGATGTGCGCGACATACACGACCGGCCTACTTGCTGCCCGGAAGGCGTCGGCCAGCCGCTTCACATGCGGGATCGTCCCCACAAGAAACGGCATGTCGATTTCGAGCTCCGGATGTTCTGTCGCCGTCCGGTTGAAGCTCCCATCGGGATGCAGGAAGTCGTTCTGCATGTCCACGATGAGTAGCGCTGAACGGGCGATGTCTGGGCCCATGGGTGGTGATTGCATCGGCGGCATCCTACGTCCTGCGGAACTCCGGAAAATCTAGCACAGCCGATCACTGTGCGGCAGCGGGATAGCGCGTCTCCCATGAAGGACGGTTAGGGCCGCTTCGGGTCAATAACTGTCCTGATGGGGGCTTGAAAACGAACTTCCGTACTGCCCCGGACTGCGGACATCATCAGACCTGCGCTGAAGGTCTCAAAGGTGCCAAGAACTGACATTCTGTCTGCAGTGGGAGGGTCAGTCAATTTGGCTGCCCAGGGTGATGAATGAAATGATGGGACCAACCAGCAATCCTCACCACAAAATTTGCCGCGCCACCCACCCGTGAGGATTACACTGATAAGTGACGAATAGGCATCAAGGGGACCGCTATGGCCAAGGCATACTGGGTTGTCACCTATCACTCGATCAGCAATCCTGACGCGTTAGCAGTTTACGCGAAAATCGCGACGCCGGCCGTCCAGGCAGCGGGCGGGCGCTTCCTTGTTCGTGGCAATCCGACGAAGACCTACGAGGGCGGGATCAATCAGCGGGTGGCCGTGATTGAATTCGACAGTATGGCTCAGGCGCTCGCTGTGTACGACAACCCAACATATCAGACCGCCATGAAGGAGCTGGGGAATTCTGTCGAGCGCGACATTCGTATTGTCGAGGGTGTTGGATAGACACGCATAGACGCCAGATATTTTGGGCGAGATGCGTTGACATCCAAGATTTGGGACCTCATCCAGCGATTTCCATTATCTTGCCGGCGTTCCAATATCGCGCAAGGGAGATGGATTGGATACCGGCTGGAGGTATTGATCGGACGGTTCGAACGGCACCACGGGGGCAGATGCACCAATGACGAACAAGGCAGATGTTCTTGATGCAATCGTGGTTGGTGCCGGATGGGCGGGGCTGGGCATCAGCCAGTCCCTCACGCAGGCGGGCTTGCATCATCGTGTCTTGGAGCGGGGTCGGATCGGCGAGACGTGGCGCACTCAGCGTTGGGATTCCTTTCGGATGAATATCCCTAACGTCCAAACCGTCATGCCGGGAGACCGCTATAATGGTCCTGATCCGGAGGGCGTTCTGACGCGCGACGAGTTTGTTGCGCTCTTGGAGGACTTCGCCAAGCGTAACAGCCTGCCAGTCGAGCCCGACACTCCAGTGACCGAACTTGCTCCCGACCAGGGTAACGGCGTGTATCGCCTTACCACGACGCGCGGCACACTGCGCGCACGGAACGTGGTAATCGCGAGTGGCAACTTGAATTGTCCGCTGCGCCCGGTCTGGGCCGCAGCGCTGCCACGCAGCCTGCGTCAGATCGATGCCTCCGATTACCGCAGCGCGGGCGCTCTCCACCCTGGAGCAGTGTTAGTGGTCGGAAGTGGCAATTCGGGTGGCCAGATAGCAGAGGACTTGGCACAGGCGGGCCGACCGGTCTTTCTCGCAACCGGCCAGGTCGGGCGCGCACGGCGGCGCTACCGTGGCCGTGACATCATGATCTGGCTCGTCGAGTGCGGAGTGTTCGACGTACCGCGAAAGGAGTTCATACAACCGTCGGGTCGCATTGCACCTCGGCCGCTGTTCGGTGCGTTGCATACGATTAGCCTGCAATCGCTCAGCGCGCGGGGTGTCGTATTGCTGGGGCGGTTTACAGGAGTCGAGAGTGGCGGCCTACTCTCATTCGCCGACGATCTTGAGGAGAACATACGGTTCGCCGATGAGGCCTCCGCCAGGATGCAGCGCCAGATCGATGAGTATATCGCTCGCGCCGGAATCGACGCCCCGCCAGCGGATTCAGACCCGGCAGAGACCGTTGCCAGTCGCGTACCGAACCCGCCGATCCGTTCGCTTGATCTGGCTGAGCACGGCATCACGACGGTGATCTGGTGCGCTGGCTTTCACGGTGATTTCAGGTGGGTGCGCCTGCCCAGCGTGCTGGATGCGCGTGGGCAGCCGGTGCATGAGGACGGAGTCACGAAGCTCCCCGGCATCTACTTCGCCGGCCTGGATTTAGCCACCACGCGCAAGTCCGGGACCATATTGGCGATCGCCGAGGAGGCTGCTCGCCTCGTCGAGCACATCACGGGACGTCGGTGATTGCCGCATCAGCTGCACGGAACGGTTGTAGGTTCCGAGACTCTTGGTCGCGCTGAACGCGGAAATGACCGCTGTGGGTCAGACGCTGCGGGGTGTTTGCCGCAAACCCGTCCCAAAAATCCGTTTTGGCCCGAAAGCCGACCTGATTCCAATTCCCATTCCGGGCTCATGCTTCCCGTCTCTGCAACCGAGCCGAGGAGTGTGACGATGCAGGATCAAGTGAATGCTGCCAACCCGCCCAAGCGAGTGCCCTGGAACAAGGGAAAGCTCACCGGGGCGAAACCACCGCTTCGCCCTAAGCACGTCTGGGCGATCCGGACGAAGTTACAAATCGAGGGCCGCGCTCGCGATCTGGCCATGTTCAATCTGGCAATTGACAGCAAGCTTCGCGGCTGTGATGTCGCCGCCCTCCGAGTCGAGGAGATCGCCGCAGGCGGATACGCGGCCGATCGCGCGACGGTTCGACAAAAGAAAACCGGGCGACCTGTCAGATTTGAATTGAGCGAGCAGACCCGCCAGGCGGTCGATGATTACTTAAAGGCCACCCATAAACGACCCGGCGAGTTCTTGTTCACCGGACATCGCGGTCCTACCCGTAGCATGACAACCCGCCAGTATGCGCGCCTCGTCTCCGAGTGGATCGGCAGCGTCGGTCTGGACCCGAGGCTGTTTGGCACGCATTCCCTCCGCCGCACCAAAGCGACTCTGATCTATCGACGGACGGGCAACCTGAGGGCAGTTCAGCTATTGCTCGGCCATACCAAGATCGAAAGCACGGTCCGATATCTTGGCATCGAGGTCGACGACACCCTCGCAATAGCGGAACAAGTTGATGTCTGAAATACCCGGGCAGAGCGGACATGCTCTGCCTACCCTCCCACCGCCATTTTGGGCCATTAAGCGACATCAATGACGAGCCGACAATTGAGTTAACCTATGCCCGTCAGTCCGATTTTTGCCGCTTGGAGATTGCGTCCGTGACTCGCAGGTTCTGCACGTCGCATCGGGTCACCAAGGGGCTTTTTGCCTCGCCGCGCGGAATGCCGTTTTAGAAGCGTCATGCGGAGCTTGGGAGGCGCAGCCGACCAACATCGGCTGACGATTTTTGCATCGGGTCCGAAGTTTCTGTGATTGGACTATTCGAGCGGCACGGTAAGTTTTTTGATTGTGGTCCCCGTGTCAGGACGGAGGCCACGCCACCACACAAACGCCTCCGCCGCCTGCTCGACTAGCATACCGACTCCGTCTGCAAGCCGCTTCACGCCGGCGTTCCGCGCCACCCAGAGGAATGGCGTAAGACCCTTTCCATATAGCAACTCATAGGCAAGGCAATCGTCGCCAAAGACCTCTGGGCTTATCGGCGGAAGCTCGCCGCGCTGGCTGGCAGAGGTTGCGTTCACGACTAGATCGAACCGGCCAAGTTTTTTGTCGGCGAGGTCCGAATAGCCGATCGCAGTAATCGGCCCATATTGCTTAAACTGACGCCCAAGCTCTTCCGCCTTAGTTACGGTGCGGTTTACTATGACCAGCTCCGCCGGCCCCTGCTCGAGGAACGGCAGCACAACGCCGCGTGCTGCGCCACCCGCGCCGAGCAGCGCCACCCGGCGCCCCTTCATCAAGCGGCCGAGATTGCGTGTGATATCGTTGGTAAGGCCGACGCCGTCGAAGTTCTCTCCGGTCACCCGATCTACCTCGAACTTCATCGCGTTTACGGCACCAGCGAGCCGGGCGCGCTCCTTAAGATCGGTGCAATACGCGAACGCGTCCAGCTTGAACGGCGCGGTGATGTTGAGGCCTAAGCCGCCTTCGCGCCGAAACTTGTCCACCACTTCGTTGAAATCGCCGATAGGAGCCTCAATCGCGACGTAGTCTATATTCTGCCCGGTCTCTTTGGCGAAGCTGAGATGGATCAGCGGCGATTTGGTGTGGTCGATCGGATTGCCGACCACGGCATATTTGTCAGACATAAGTCGCTCCCTCACTTCCTCCTTTTTCCGATGTTCGGGCCTTTCGATTGACATGCGCCCCGCGCCTAAATCTTCTCCAATGCTACCCCTTCAAGTTCTATCGCCGCAAATGTCCGCCTCGGGTCATTCGCGTCAATTTGGCCATCGGCCAACTGCTTCCGGTCTTACGCTGGAAGCGGACATCGTCGCGGCTGCCTGGCATGTCTCAAAAGTGCGTAGGGCGGGTTCTCTTTAACCCGCCCTTTCACTTGGAGCGGCGGATTAAAGGGAATCCGCCCTACAGACCTAGGCGGCCTCTCTCGCGTGCGCGCGCCTATTTCTCGAAACCGACGAACACCGTGGCTTCCTCGACGGATTTTCGTTCGGACACGACCGCATTGGCCGGGAAACTTTCATCCGGCCAGCCCAGCGCAATACTCTTCATGATGACCTGATCGTCGGCTATTCCGGCGTGCTCGCGCACCACGGGCGATTGCATGATGCCCTGGCTGTTGATCACGGCGCCGAGCCCGCGAGACCAGGCGGCATTGACCAAAGCGGTCGCCACCGCGCCGCAATCGAACGGCGTATCGTCGCTGCCGTGCAGCACCTTGTCATAGGTCACGATCACGCAGACCGGCGCGTCGAACTGGCGGAAGCCGCGCATCACCCAGTCCTGGCGCATTTCCTTGTCATCACGCGCAATCCCCATGGCGGAGAATAATTGCTTGGCAACGCCGATCTGCCTGTCGCGATGCTCGCCTGCAAAGGGCTGACCGATGCGGAACTCGCGCGAGTGCGGTATGCCTGCCAGGTTCCGCTCGGTGTTGCCGGCGCGGATCCGGTTCAGCGGCTCGCCAGTGATCACATAGAAATTCCAGGGCTGGGTGTTCATCGACGACGGCGCGCGCATCGCCAGGCCAATGATTTCCTTAATCAGCTCCATAGGTACCGGATCGGGCTTGTAACCGCGGATGCTCCGGCGACCGAGGATGACGTCATCGTACTTCATCGCCCGCCGCCCCTTAAAAAGCCTTGGCCGCTTCCGGCCGGTGCTTGTTCTGCGGCACGAAGCCCGAGCGCGTGGCTTCGCGGGGGTGACGCACCCAGACCTCGCGGTTCGGATGCAGGCCGCCACCGCGGGTAGCGGGAACGGCGGAGAGCCGCGCGCGATGCAACAGGCGGGTGTCGGCGACGCCGCAGTTCGGATGCAGGCCGCCATTGGCAGCTACCACCTTGTCCCAGGCCGCCTTGCGCGCCTTGAGCACGGCGGGATCCGTCAGTGCCGTGCAGTTGAGCTCGTTCTTGTTGAGGTCCGCGATGATCTCGTCGCCGTCCTCGACAAAGGCGATCGGTCCGCCGAGACCGGCTTCGGGGCCGACATGGCCGATGACAAGGCCGACCGATCCGCCGGAGAACCGCGCGTCGGTCATCAGCGCCACCACGATGCCGCGCTCGCGGCACAGCGTGGTGATGCGCGAGGTCGGGTCGAGCATCTCGGGCATGCCCGGCGCGCCGCTCGGTCCCTCGTAACGCACGATGATCATGTCGTGGTTCTGGAATCCGCCCGGGTTCTTGTCGAGCGCCTCGAGCAGCCCCTGCTCACCTTCGAACACGCGCGCCTTGCCGCGGAACAGATTGTTTTCCAGCCCGCCTTCGACGCCGGCCAGCTTGAGGATGGCGGAAAATTCCGGCGACAGATTGCCGCCGAGAACGCGCAGGCCGCCGGTCGGCTTGTAAGGCTTGGCGACGGTATAGATCACCGTGCCGTCGGCCGGCTTGGTGCCGAGGCGCTTGACCTGCTCGGCCAGCGTTTCGCCGGTGCAGGTCATCACGTCGCCGTTGAGCAGCCCGGCCTCCAGCAGTTCGCGGACAATCACCTGCACGCCGCCGACGGCGTCGATGTCGACCATCGAATATTTGCCGTACGGACGGGCGTCGGTGAGGACGGGCACCACGTATTGCGACAGATGGTTGAACTCGGCCGGCGTCATCACTTCCTTCCAGAAGTCCGCGTAGCCGGCGGCGCGCGCGATCTCCGGCGCATGCAGCGTGACATTGGTCGAGCCGCCGATCGCCATCGCGACGATGACGGCATTGCGGATCGAATCGCGCACGACGATGTCGCGCGGCTTCAACCCCTTTGCGATCATCTGCGCGAGGTAGCCGACCAGCTGGTCCGGGAACTCCTTGACGCGGCGGGGATCGTCGGACGGCGGCGCCACCATGTGCAGCGGCTGCATGCCGACGACGCCGATGAAGGTCTGCATGGTGTTGTAGGTGAACATGCCGCCGCAGCTGCCGTAACCGGGACAGGCATGGCAGGCGATGTGGTGGCGGTGCGCGGCGTCGGGGTGGCCGGCGACCTGGTAGGCGCTGACGATATCGAGCTTCTCGCCGGTTTCCGGATCGGTGCCGGGATGGATCGCGCCGTCAGACATGATGATCGCGGGCTGATTGTGCTCGAGCAGTGCGGCGAGCGTGCCGACCGGCGGCTTGTCGCAGGCCACGACCGCGATGGTGCCGGCAAGCCCGGTGGCGCTCAGATGTTCACAGAGCGCATCGTGCGTCACCTCGCGCCCGATCAGCGAGTAGCGCATTTCGCGGGTGCCGTTGCGAATGCCGTCCGAGGTGGCGATGGTGTATTCCGGCTGCACCAGGCGCAGCTTCATCTGGCCCGCGCCCTTGCCGACGCGGCTCTTGAGGCTGGCGTGGATCGCATCGACCTTCGCCACCACACCCATGTAGCACTGGCTGTCGCCCTTGGTGCCGACCACACCGACCGACGGCTCGTGGATCAGGTCCAGATCGGCGCCAAGTTCGCGCGCAATCCCGATGGTCTGGGCCGAGCGGCCCGGATGGTGGTCGATGCGTACAATGTTCGAATCTGTCACGGCTGGTTTCCTTCCCGGCGGACCGATGACGGGATTGACCGTCATCGGCTCAGCCAGTGCATAAACCGCTGTGATGGCGGACACAATCGGGTTGACCACGACAGGCATACGTCGCCGCGAAGCCATGCATTCTGGGCGGAACGACCGGCACGAGGGCCGCAAATGGCCCCAATAACGCCGAGAGCGCCGGCCTAAGGCCCCGGTGGACGGCTCATGGCCGCGCGCATCATCGCTTCGAGCAATGTTTCCGCAGAGGTGCCCTCCGGCAACCGGTGCAGAATATCGGAGAGGCTGCCGTCGAGCAGCAGCATGGTAAAACCATGCACCAGCGACCAGTTGCGCGCGATGAAGGCTGCCTGGTCCAGCGACAGCGATTCCTTCGAAACCTGCTCTTGGCGGATAGCGGCGACGGAGCCCGCCAATCCTGCGAAGGCGGCTTCGGAGGCTTCATGCAGCGCCGGCCGCGAATGATCGAGCCGCTCGTTGCTGCGGAACATCAGCGCGTACATGCCGGGATGCGCCTGCGCAAAGGCGACATAGGCCTTGGCGTTCGCCATCCCCTTCGCCGGCAGCGTGGTGCCGGACGCGACCGCGGCCTGCATCGCCGAGTTGAACATCCGAAAGCCGATCGCGGCGAGTTCGCTGACGAGCCCGGTGAGGTCGCCGAAATGATGGGTCGGCGCGGCATGCGACACGCCGGCCTCGCGCGCCACCGCGCGCAGCGTCAGCCCGGCAAGCCCGTCGCGTTCGAGCACCCGCTCGGCCGCCTGCAGCAGGGCCTCGCGCAGGTCGCCATGATGATAGGGGGTATCGCCCGGCGCTTTGCGCCGCCGCACCGCGGGCCGCTCAGCAGCCACCCTCGCCGGCTTGCGCGTCCGCACCGCGGTGCGAACCACTTTGTTTTCTCTCGATGTTCTTGCCATTCGAATCCCTTGGGAATCCTTATAGCCGCAATTTTTACACTGTAAAGATTTTGCTTGACGATGGCTGCCATGCCCTGTAGTCATATCTTTACGTTGTAAAGATCAAACCCAGGGAGCGACGGATGCTTGACCAAGTGGCGACCAACGCGGCGCGGACCAATCTGGCGCCGATACCGATGGAATGCGATGCGCCGTTCCTCAAAGTCACCGGCGAATTGCCGCGCGAACTCAACGGCACGCTCTATCGCAACGGCCCTAACCCGCAATTCGAGGCGCCCGGCGCCCACTGGTTCGTCGGCGACGGCATGCTGCACGCCTTCCATCTCGAGAACGGCCGCGCCAGCTATCGCAACCGCTGGGTCCGTACCCCGAAATGGCAGGCCGAGCATGACGCCGGCCGCGCGCTGTTCGGCGGCTTCGGCCGCAAGATGCCCGATGCGCCCGCCGATATCACCCAGGACGGCGGCGTCGCCAACACCAACATCATCTTCCATGGCGGCCGCCTGCTGGCGCTGGAGGAAGGCCATATGCCGACCGAGATCGAGCCGGGTACCTTGGATCGTCTCGGCTATTGCGACTACAAGGGCGCCATATCAGGCCCCTTCACGGCGCATCCCAAGATCGATCCGATCACCGGCGAAATGGTGTTCTTCGGCTACAACGCCGCGGGTCCCTTGACCCCTGCCCTCTCGTTCGGATCGGTCAATGCATCGGGCGTAGTGACGCGGTTCGATCGCTTCGAGTCGCCCTATGCCAGTATGGTGCACGACTTCATCGTCACCGAAAATCACATGCTGTTTCCGATCCTGCCCATCACCGGCAGCATGGAGCGGGCGATGCGCGGCAAGCCGCCTTACGCCTGGGAGCCGGAGAAAGGCGCCTATGTCGGCGTCATGAAACGTACCGGTTCGGCGAAAGACATCGTCTGGTTCCGCGCCGAGAGCTGCTACGTCTTCCACGTCATGAATGCGTGGGAGGAAGGAGGCCGGATCGTCGCCGACGTCATGCAGTTCGAGGAAGCCCCGCTGTTCACCCATCCCGACGGCTCGCCGACGGATCCGGCCAAGTCGCGCGCGCGGCACTGCCGCTGGACCTTCGATCTGTCGGGAAATACCGACCGCTTCACGCAAGTTTATCTCGACGATCTGACCGGCGAATTCCCGCGCATCGACGATCGCCGCGCCGGTCTCGCCAGCAACCATGGCTGGTACGCTTGCGCCAACCCTGATTTGCCGATGTTCGGCGCGCTGTCCGGCATCGTGCATGTCGACGGCAAGGGCAAGCGGCTCGGCAAGTATTTGCTGCCCGCCGGCGACACCATTTCCGAAGCGGTGTTCGTCGAGCGCGGCGAAGACGCCGCCGAGGGCGACGGCTGGCTCTTGGCCGCGGTCTGGCGCGCGCGGGAAAACCGCAGCGACCTTGCGGTGTTCAATGCGAAGGATGTCGAAGCGGGACCGGTAGCGCTGGTGCATCTCGGGCATCGCGTGCCCGATGGATTCCATGGCAATTGGGTGAACGCGACGTAAGCTGACGTAGCCATCACCCTCGTCTTCCCCGATGCGCAATTGCACATCGGGGAATGACGCGTTTGCGGGAGCGACACATGCACGTGCCAACGATCACCGGCTTCTATCTCGGCATTCTCGGGCTGCTGTACCTCGTGCTCGGCCTGCAGGTCTCTCGGCTGCGGCGGGGACACCGCGTCGTGTTCGGCGACGGCGACAACATCAAGCTGCGCAGCGCCATTCGCGCCCACGGCAATTTTGCCGAATATGTCCCGATCATCGTGCTGCTGGTCGCACTGCTGGAAATGTCCGGACTGCCGCCCATGCGGGTGCATCTATTGATGGGCGCGCTACTGGTGGCGCGACTGCTGCATCCGCTCGGCATGTATGCCGGGCCGCGCTCCCTGCAGTTTCAGATCTGCCGGATCGGCGGCATCCTGCTTACCCTCCTCGTGCTGGCCGCCGCCGCGGTGGTGGCGGTGATGCGCTTCTGGCCGCAGTGAGCGGTAGTCCAAAATATCAATCAAATATTTGAAATATATCAACTATTTCTATAATGTATTTTTATTTTGACACTGTAAAGATTTTTGTTGACGACTTCGTCGCGCGCGCCTAGGTTATCTTTACGTTGTAAAGATAAGGCCTGAGAGGCTGCCATGACCATCTTCCTGATCCTCGCCCCCTACGGTGCCTTCGCCCTGCTGATGCTGGTGAGTTCGGCCGACGTCGCCCTGTTCACCGGTGCGGCGATCTGCCTTGCCGTCATCGCGTACGACATGGTGCGCGGCCGCTCGCTGAAGATCCTCGGCGTCGGCTCGGTGATCGTATTTTCCGCGGTCGGCGGCTACGTCACCGAGATCGATCCCGACCTGAGCGTCTCCGCCGTCAAGTTCGCGGTCGATACCGGCATCTTCGTGGTCACGCTGGGCTCGATCCTGATCGGCAAACCCTTCACGCTGCAATACGCGCTCGAAGTGGTCGATGCCGAGACCGCGAAGCTGCCCGGCTTCATCAAGGCGAATTACCTCATCACCGCGGTGTGGACCGTCTCGATGCTGTTGATGATGGCCGGCAATGTCGCGCTGATCTATGTGCCGGGACTGCCGCTGTGGTCGGGATTGCTGATCGCCTTTGCCGCACGCAACAGCGCCGTGTACTTCACCAAATGGTATCCGGAGTATCGCAAGGCGAAGTACGGTACGCCGCCGGCCAACGCCCTGCCCGAAGTCTGAGTTTCACCGTCATTGCGAGCGCAGCGAAGCAATCCATCGTTCCACAAAGTAAGTATGGATTGCTTCGTCGCTTCGCTTCTCGCAATGACGTCACTCACCAAGGAGGAACACGACGATGAAGAACGTATTCGCGAGACTGGGCGCCGATTTTTTCTCCACCATCGTGTTCCTTGCGATCTACCTTGCGACGGACAATGTGTTGCTGGCGACCGGCGTGGCGATCGCCGGCGCCATCGGCCAGGTGATCTACTCCCGCATCAAGGGCAATGAACTCGGCTACATGACCTGGGCCAGCCTCGGGCTCGTGATCGTGCTCGGCAGCGCCACGCTGCTGACCCACGACCCGCGCTTCGTGCTGGCCAAACCCGCGATCGGGCATTTTGCGATCGGGGCCATCATGCTCAAGCGCGGCTGGATGCTGCGCTACATGCCGGCGATCGTGACCGACACCATTCCCGAATACGTCACCTTCGCGGGCTACGCCTGGGCCGCGCTGTGTTTCGTGCTCGGCGCCGGCACCATCGCGGTGGCCATGACCGGTGACATGAAGCTGTGGACCTTTGACGTGCCCGTCGTGCTGGTCGGAGCCAAGATTGCCGCCTTCGCCATTCAATATGTCGCGTTCCGCCTCCTGGTCGGCAGCCGCATCCGCGCCGCCGCCCGCGCCTGAGGACCGTAGACGTAGCGTTTTCAAGCGAAGTGGTTACCGGTTCGCGTCAAGAAAACGCGTCAAAAGAAGAGCTACAGGGTTGGGC
>JBOHIT010000749.1:0-7475 GCA_050726155.1 Bradyrhizobium sp. | reverse complement strand
AAATTCCTGTCCTCCGCGCATCAGGCGGCCGGCTCGTTCGAGGAGCGCGGTGCCACGGCGCGCAGCAATGCCAAGGAAATCGGCAGCAAGGCGGTCGCCTATGCCGAAAAGAACGTCCAGGCCTCGCTCGACTACGCGCAGTCGCTGCTCAAGGCCAAGGACCTGACCGAGGTGATGCGGCTGCACAGCGACTACGTGCAGGGCCAGATGCGTTCGCTGGCGGAGCAGGCCAGTGAGATGGGCCAGATCGTCAGCCGCGCCGCGATGGATGCGGCGAAGCCCAAGATCTGAGCCTGAAGTAGTCCTGACGGCTCGCCTCAGGTCTACCTTCGGGTTCCGGACTGGAACATGCAGCCGGTCCGGGTAAAATATGCGGCATCGCACACAATATTGCTTTGCGCTGCACAAATTTGACATGATATTCGTGTCTATTGGCCATGCCCGCGGATGGGCATTCCCCTGATCAGGGCATGATCCGGAAAACTGGGGACCGGTTTTCCGAAGAGATCATGCTCAAACAAGAAGTGGCCGCGTGATCCAGTACGGCGCTTACCGGCATTTCGCCGCTGGCGTTCGCAGGGGTCACCCCGTTTCACCCGTTGCGAAGGAAGCTTGCGAATGAGCAATTCGACCGACCCGTTCTCCGCCTCCATCATTCCCTTCGAAGTCCCCGAGCAGATGCGTGCCTTCGCCGAAAAGGGCGTTTCGCAGGCCCGCGACAACTACGCCAAGTTCAAGGATGTCGCCGAGACCCATAACGGCACCATGGAAGCCGTGTTCGCCTCGGCCGGCAAGGGCGCCAGCGCCTACTCCGCCAAGCTGCTTGAGTTCTTCAAAACCAACACCACCTCCTCGCTCGATTTCGCGCAGGAACTGGTCGCCGTGAAGACGCCGGCGGCTGCCATGGAGCTGTGGACCTCGCACGCCAGGAAGCAGTTCGAGACGTTCCAGGCCCAGGCCAAGGAGCTCGCCGAACTCGGCCAGAAGGTCGCGACCGAAACCGTCGAGCCGATCAAGGCTTCGGCTGCGAAGTATCAGCAGCCCGCAGCCTGATCGATATCAAACGTTCGAAGAAGCCCGGGCGGGTCAGCCCGGGCTTTTTTGTTGGCCAAAGCCGCCATCGAGGCCCGGAGCCGCCTGTTTTCCGTAGCAAATGAACTTCGCGGGCCCTCGAAACGACTATAAATCGGGTGCTTCGCGGCTTGCCAAAGCAGGGCGTTGCACCTAGTTTCCGGCCCATTCGCGACCCCCTTTTTCGGGGGGCTTCGCGCAGGATGCAGTTGTAGCTCAGTTGGTTAGAGCGCCTGTCTGTGGAACAGGAGGTCGGTGGTTCGAGCCCACCCAACTGTACCACCCAGCCAACCGGTCAAATCATCCCGCAACCTTCCACATGTGCTGTGGCGCGTTGTCCACCCCTGCTTGCCAATCCCGGACGGTTCACCCACAATTCGCGCAAATCACTGCTTCGGGGGGATTTATGACCAAGAGTTTTCGTTTTGGCCTGATGCTGTCGGCCGCGCTCTCGGTTTCGATGTGGTCCAGCGCAGGCCAAGCCTACACCCCCGAACAGGAGCAGGCCTGCACCAGCGATGCCTTCCGTCTCTGCAGCTCCGAAATCCCCAATGTCGAACGCGTCACCGCCTGCATGGTCGCAAAGAAGTCCCAGCTTTCGCCGCCATGCCGGGCGCAATTCAGGGGTCCCGAACCGAGAGAGGCCACCTCGGCGCCGGCCGGCAAGCCGATGACGATCAGGCCGACAGGCCCGCGCAAATCGGCTGCCAAGGCAAGAAAGCCCAAGAAACCGGCAAAGCGCACCTCGACCTGAGCACGCCATGCCAATTCAAGCCCCCTTCGCGCGACAGACTGACGCCTTGCGGCGCTATCGCGCATCAACATCTCTCCAGCACGAGGAGAGATTGACGTGAGCGAAAATCATCAAGCGGAGCTGGACCGGCATTTTGCCTGGTTCGAGGGCAAGTTGCCGAAGGGCCCGGCGAGATTCGTCGGCTGGTTGCGCCAGCCGTCGTCGCGCTACGTCAGGATTCCGCTCGCCATTCTGTTGATCCTCGGCGGCATTTTCAGCATCCTGCCGGTGCTCGGGCTCTGGATGTTGCCGCTCGGACTCCTTTTGTTCGCGCAGGACCTGCCGTTTCTGCAGAAGCCGACGGTGCAGGCGCTGGGATGGATCGAGCGCAAGTGGATCGAACGACAGCGCAGAAAAAACATGCACTGAATCGATCAAGCCACTCTGGCGATTCCGTTTTTGCGATTCTCTCTGGGGTTGTGTCGCCGCGCGCAGTGTGACTCAAAAAGCAGCCTTGTTGGCTAATCAGCGGCTTCTTTACGATTGTCAGTAAATTTTTCTTTCACGAATCAGCGTGCTGATTCATTTTCGGCTTCTGGGGTCAATCTGGAGGCCAAGGTATGAACGTCATTGTTTTCGCTTCGCGTAAAGGGGGCTCGGGAAAAAGTACCCTGGCTGCTCATATTGCTGCGCATGTACACAAGTCGACGAAGCCCTGCTTGATGGTCGACGCCGATCCGCAAGGGTCGCTAACTCTCTGGCACAAGTTGCGTGGAACGAACGAACCGCCGATCAAGGCCGCGGTGAATTCGGTCAGCGGGATTATCGCCGCCGCCAAGCGCGACGGTATCGAATGGGTGTTCATCGACACGCCGCCGAATCTCTCGGCGGTCGTCGACGACGCTATCAAGAACGCCACGATGGTGATCATTCCGGCGCGGCCCGGCGTGTTCGACGTCAATGCCGTGCAGGAAACGATTCAGACCTGCCGTGCGGCGCGTAAGCCCTACGCGGTCGTCATCAACGGCGCACCCGCGAGCCGCGACGGCGTCGAAAGCCGCATCGTCACCATCGCGCGTGAAGCACTGGTAAAATTCCGTGCGCCGGTGTGGAGCGGTCAAATCACCAACCGTGCGGATTTGTTGCTGGCACTTGGTAACGGCGAGGGCGCCCGCGAATATTATGCGGAAGGCCGCGCTGCTGCGGAAATAAGCCGGCTGTGGGCGGCGATCGAACGTTCGATCAAGGCCATCCGCGGCAACGCCTCGGCGTCCGGCGCCATGCACAAGCAGGCGGCGTAACAACGCCGCTTTCGAACTTTCAAAGACGCGCGGGGCTCCGCGCGTTTTCCTTTTTGATTTGGTAATTGTCATTGCCGGGCGGCGTAAAGCGTCGAACCCGGAATCTTGAGGGGCGATGCTAACGCATCGCCCCGATATGACGGCAGAAGCAATGGCGGCTTAAGCCACCATCAGCATGTAGAACACGACGACCGGCGACATGGTCAGGATCACCGACCAGATGCCGACCGCCCAAAGAACGTCCTCAGTCGTAAAGCCCTGTTGATCAGGGAGAGTATTGTTTTCGATTTCCACGACGCGCCCCCGCGTTTTCTGGTGATGGCGAGTTGATACGCGACCGCTTTTAAAATCCTGGCCGCAATTTCGCTCGCATTTGACCGCAGGTGCTACCGCCGATTAACCACGGCAGCATCCCGCGCTTCGTTGTCAGGCCGTCAGCAGGCGCCAGGTCATGATCGGCGCAAAGCCGATCAGCATCGCCCACAGGGCGAAAGACGAAACCAGCATGACGTCCTGCACGCGCTGGACGTACTCGCTGGTCGGAAATTTCCAATTGTCGCTGGTATGATTGGTCACGGCAGTATCCCCCAGGTTTTCTCAATGACGACATCAATACGCCTGAGATTTTAAAGTTGCGGGCGAGGCTTTCCGCGATTTTGATTAGCCGGGATCATCAACCGTTAACCAGCACCATACCTGCGGCACGCCATTCGGCTTCGGGGGAGGCTGTGTTTGCAGCGCCATGCAGGCGACCGCGGTTAACATCGCACCAACACGGTCGTGCAAATTTGTCCGCCGGCGTCCACCCGGTCGGAAGATGTTGCAGGCTACACCATACGCCTCCGCATCATCCGAGCCGGTGTGGAGCGACAGAAAAGCCGTCGCCGCGGTCTCACGCGTGCGGCGGCTTTTTTGTGCGCGACGATCTTTCGCAGGCGGGAGGGACTCCGCTACGCCCGCCGCAGCAAGGGCGGCGCGCGCCGCGCGCGCTCCGCATCGAGCCGGGCGGCGACTTCGGCGCTGACTTCCACCATCGGCAGCCGGACCTCGGCGCTGTCGATCAGCCCGCTCTGCGCCAGCCAGTACTTGGCCGGCGCCGGGCTCGGCTCGCTGAACAACAGCCGCGTCAGTTCGGAAATATTGTCCCAGCACGCCTGCGCGGCGTCGCGGTCGCCCTGCCGCATCAGCGTCCGCACCGAGGCGAAAGCTTCGGTCTCCAGATGGGCCGACAACAGGATGGCGCCGTCGGCGCCGTCGACCAGGGCCTCGTGATACTGCGCATCCTCGCCGGTCAGCACGCGAAAGCCTTGCGGCCGCCGCGCCAGGAAGTCGATCGACTGGGCGCGGTCGGCGGAGCAATCCTTGATGCCGACGATGTTGGGATGGTTGGCGAGCTGCAACAGGGTCTCGGTCGTGAGGTTGACCGCGGTGCGGTAGGGAATGTTGTAGAGCACGATCGGCCACGAGGCGTGATCGGCGAGCGCGGTGAAGTGCTGCAGCAGGCCGCGCTGCGACGGCCGCGTGTAATACGGGCTGGCGATCAGATAGCCGTCGATCGGCCAGGCGGCGGTCTCGTCGAGCGTATCGAGCATCTTCCGGGTGCTGGCGCCGGAGAGTCCGAGACAGATCGGGATATAGCGCCCGCTGTCGGAGATCTCGGCGCGCGTCACCGACACCAGCCGCTCAAGCTCGTCGAGGCCGAGCGTCATGCCCTCGCCCGAGGTGGCCGCAAGGATCAGGCCGTCCACGGGGCTATCGGCATAGTGCCTGATCATGCGGCGCAGCGAAGGCTCATCCAGTTCGCCGTTGCGAAATGGCGTGACGAGGGGCAGCCACAGGCCCTGCAATCGGTTTTGCAAATCGGTAGTCATGGTTCCATCTCCTTGGGGGCTTTTGCCGGAGACGGGACACATAAAAAAAACCCCGTCCAGACGGCGGGGTTTTCGGGATCGGCTTGGCGGTTGATCTAGCGCGCGCGATCTCGGGTCCCCGTGAAGGGACCTTTTTTCGACGACAGAGCTGCGCACGAATTCGTGATCATGTGGCGATGATGATCGCGCCGCGGCGCATTGTCAATCCGCGCACGGTTGATGCCGGTTTCGGTTTGGAGATCAAGCGATCCGGCGGCGACGAGCCTGCAGTAGAATTCATCTGCAGATGAAGCGATCCGGAGAAGAAAAAAAGCCGGGCTCAAGAGAGCCCGGCTTAAGGTATTGGCCACGTGAGGCCGACACAATCACCTTCCAAGAGGGATTACTGAGCGCCCGCGCCACTGGAGGAGGGGGACATATGCGCGACACGATCGCTCAGCGTGTAGACACTATGATCCCCATCGGCGCCTTGCGTAAACCGTCCAAGCCGCATGTCAGTCATGCGGAGACCGGGGCCTTTATAAGAGCCGCTAATCTGGAGGCCGGATGACGAAGCGTCAGGACGGCCAGCGCTGCGCCTTGCTCACCACGAAGTCGCGGAAGACCTGCACCCTGGCTACGGTCTTCAGTTCTTCGGGGTAGACGAAATAGGTGTCGACCTGGATCGAGTCGGTCTCGCCGAACAGCTGCACCAGCCGGTTATTCTCCTCGACGAGGTAGTCCGGGAGTGCTGCGATACCGAGGCCTTGCTGACAGGCTCTGACAAGTCCGAGGATGTTGTTGACCTTGAAATAGGCCTCGCGCGGTCCCGAGCCGTTGCGGCCGGCGTCGATCAGCCAGCTGCGGTTCTGCAGGTGCGGCGGCACCTGGGAATCGCCGAGCATGATGATGCGGTGCGAGTCGAGGTCGTCGAGCGTGCGCGGCGTGCCGAAGCGCTTGATGTATTCCGGCGAGCAATAGGCATGGAAGCCGATCGAGAACAGCTTGCGCTGGATCAGGTCCGGCTGGGTCGGCTTGCGGGTCCGGATCGCGACGTCGGCCTCGCGCATCGACAGATCGAGATCCTCGTCGGTCACGATCAGCGAGATGCGGATGTCCGGATAGAGCGCGGTGAATTCGTCGAGCCGCGGGATCAGCCAGTTGATGCCGAGTGCCGGCGGCGTGGTGATCTTGAGGTCGCCCGACGGCCGCTCGCGGCTGTCGGTGAGCTTGGCGCGCGCCGCCTGCAGCTGCATGAACACGTCATGCGCGGTGCGGAACAGCAGATCGCCCTGTTCGGTGAGGATCAGTCCGCGCGCATGGCGATGGAACAGCGACACCGCAAGCTCCTGCTCCAGCGCCGAGACCTGCCGTGAGACCGCCGACTGCGACAGCCCCAGTTGCTCGCCGGCATGCGTGAAGCTTCCCGCTTCGGCAGCCGCGTGAAACACCTTCAGCTTGTCCCAATCCATATCCGTAAATCCGTCCCGTGTTCGTCGCATTTTCATTCCGCCGCCGCGCGATCGCTCGCGCGCAAAGCCATGAAACGTTCGGCCTCAAGGGCCGCCATACAGCCAAGGCCCGCGGCTGTAACCGCCTGTCGGTAGGTTTCGTCCGCGACATCGCCGGCCGCGAACAGGCCGGGTACGGAAGTGGCGGTCGAGTTCGGCGCCACTTCGACATAGCCGGATGGTTTCAGTTTGACCTGGCCGGCCACGAGATCGGTTGCCGGGGCGTGGCCGATGGCGATGAAGACGCCGTCTGCCGGCACTTCCGTCAGCGCGCCGGTCTTGACGTTTTTCAGGCGCACATGGGTGACCTTGCCCGGGTTCTCGGTGCCGCAAATCTCGTCGATCGCGCTGTCCCAGACCACCTTGATCTTCGGGTGCTTGAACAGGCGGTCCTGCAGGATGCGCTCGGCGCGGAAATGATCGCGGCGATGCACGAGGGTTACTTGCGAGGCGAAGTTGGTGAGGAACAGCGCCTCCTCGACCGCGGTGTTGCCGCCGCCGACCACCATGACTTCCTTGCCGCGATAGAAGAAGCCGTCGCAGGTCGCACAGGCCGAGACGCCAAAGCCCTTGAACTTCTCTTCGGACGGCATGCCGAGCCAGCGCGCCTGCGCGCCGGTGGCAAGGATCACGGTTTCGGCGAGATAGATGTCGCCGCTGTCGCAGGTCAGGCGAAACGGGCGCTGGCCGAGTTCGAGCTTGGTGACGAGATCGGTGACCATCTTGGTACCGACATGGGCAGCCTGCTTTTCCATCTGCTCCATCAGCCACGGACCCTGGATCACATCGGCAAAACCGGGATAGTTCTCCACGTCGGTGGTGATGGTGAGCTGGCCGCCAGGCTGGATGCCCTGGATCAGCACCGGTTCGAGCATCGCGCGCGCGGCGTAAATCGCCGCCGTGTAGCCGGCCGGACCGGAACCGATGATGACGACCTTGGCATGGATAGGGGCAGGCATCGGCAGATCCCTCTCTTCTAAGGGAGTTTGGTCAGGACTTGAGCGGAAAG
>JBOHIT010000748.1:0-3815 GCA_050726155.1 Bradyrhizobium sp. | reverse complement strand
ATCGAAGGTGATGCCGGACAGGCCGAGGCCGTCGGCGCCCTCGCTTTGCAGCATCGACGCGCCGCCATTGAAGATGAATTTGGTAGCACCGCGCACGCCGACCAGTTGCGAGCCGTTTTGCAGGCGAAGCAGCCCGGTGCGGTAGACGCCCGGCGGCAGCGATAGCGGCGCCTGCGCGCGGGCGGCTTCATCGATCGCGCGCTGCAACGCCTTGGTTTGATCGTCGGGACTGCCGGGACGCACGCCATATTGCGTGGCGTCGCGCCCAAAGCTTGAAGTTGGCGGGGCAGCGCGCGCGCTGTCCGGCGACATCGCCATTGCGCCGGCGATGCCGGCGGCGGAAACGCCCATGAACTGGCGGCGTTTGACGTCCATGATGTGATGTTCCTCGCGCAATGCAGGCCATGGCATTCGCACGGCAAAGGTAGCGCGAAAATGGGCCGCCGCATGGTGAACACGCGGGCGGAACAGGGCGATTGTTGGGGGTAGGGTTAATCCGGGACTGACGACATGACAGGTCAGGCGATCTCGCGGACGCTCTGCCTCGCCAGCACCACCGTTTCCAGCAGCATCGCTTCGCCGGCATCGACCAGTTCGTCCAGCGTAATGCGCGCATGGCCCTTGCGCCGCGCCGCGCCGCCGCGTGCAAGCGGCGGGATGTGCACGAACGACGCCAGGCGGAGATGCTCGTCGGTGCCGGCAGCCTCGATCGCGCGCCAGCTCAGATAATTGCAGAGATAGCTGCCGGCATCGCGCGATGGCCGCGCATCGATGCCGGTAGCGAGTGCGGCGCGCAGCAAACGCTGCGTATGCGGGCCGAACCGCATCGCATCCGGGCCGAGACGGATCGATCCCTTGCGGACGCGGGTTTGCGCCGCGTCGGGCCACAGCAACGTCACCGCGTTGCGCGCGCGGGTCTCGATGCGCAGATGCGCGGTGCGGCCGGCGAGGCCGAACATCAGCAGCGCCTGCGGGCGATGTTCGGCCAGCGCTAGCGGCAATTCGAGGTCGACCGCCTTGTAGGTCACGGGAAAGATGTGGCTCGAGATACCCACGTCGGCGAAAGCGGGGCGGCGAAGCCGCAGCAACCGTTCGACCAGCGCCTGCGTCGGATTGTAGGGCGCGCCCGGAAACGGCCCGAAGCCGGTGACGAGAATGCGAAGCCTGTCGCTCACCGCAGCATCTCCGCGATCTGTTCGGCTGCAACCGCCGGCGTGATGCGGCCGTCGGCGACTTCGGCTTCGGTCCTTTTCACCTTGGCGCGGATCGTGGCGTCGGCGCGCAGCCGCGCCATCATCCGCTGCTCCAGCATCGACCACATCCATTTCACCTGCTGCTCGCGCCGCCTCGCCGCAAACTCACCGGATGCGTTCATGGCGGTGCGGTGATCCAGCACCTTCTGCCACAACGTGTCCATGCCGGTGCCGGTCAGCGCCGAATAGGTCAGGACCGGCGGATGCCAGTGCTCCGAACGGGGGGTGAGGATATGCAGCGCGCCGCGATATTCGGCCGCCGCCAGATTGGCGCGCTTGATGTTGTCGCCATCGGCCTTGTTGACCGCGATCATGTCGGCGAGCTCGACCAGGCCCTTCTTGATGCCCTGCAATTCGTCGCCGGCGCCGGGAAGCATCAGCGCCAGGAAGAAATCGGTCATGTCGCAGACCGCGGTCTCGGACTGGCCGATGCCGACGGTCTCCACCAGCACCACGTCGAAGCCGGCCGCCTCGCACAACAGCATCGCCTCGCGGGTTTTTGCAGCGACGCCGCCCAGTGTGCCTGACGCCGGCGAGGGCCGGATGAAGGCATTATCGGACGCAGATAGCCGCGCCATCCGCGTCTTGTCGCCGAGGATGGAACCGCCGGTGCGCGCCGAGGAAGGATCCACCGCCAGCACCGCGACCTTGTGGCCGCGCTCGATCAGGAACATGCCGAGCGCATCGATGGTGGTCGACTTGCCGACCCCGGGCGAGCCGGTGATGCCGACCCGCACCGCCTTGCCGGTATCGGGCAGCAGCGCCTGCACCAGGTCGCGCGCGGAGGCTTGGTGGTCGCCACGCCGGCTCTCGATCAGCGTGATCGCGCGCGCCAGCGCCGCGCGGTGGCCCAAGCGCAAGTCGCAGGCGAACCGGGCCACGTCAACGCTGGCCACTATATGTTATCTAGAGCTATTGCTTTTGGCCCTAGCTTTCGTTGCCACAACATTTCTCGTTCAATGGTCATTTGCTGGGTATCGCTTAACCTCGAAGTATCGAGAATCGAAACTATGGCATCTCGCGCGTCTCTATTCTTCAAAGCAACGTTCCCGCCGTGGCCGTTGACTAGGTAGTCACTCCATCTCTGCCAAAATCCAGCGACGCCGGTCGCGGAGCCGACATATTGTTGCCCGTCATCGAACGATAAAAGATAAATGCCCTTTTGACTGGATAATGCCAACTTCCATTTATCCCAAATATTCTCAAGTTCACGTAATCGACAAGCAAAGCGGTCAAATCCAGGAAAATCAGGTTCTGCTGATAGTTTTCTTAGTTCAAGAATTTCCTTGTTTTGCTTCGCCGCGCGTTGCACCCAGCTCCGGAACCCTTCACCCCAATTAATCGTGAGGAGCTGAACAAGATCCTGTAGCTCATCCGTGCGCTCTAGGGCGTAGATAAATAGGTGTCCTGGCTCAAACGACTTCTGACGGATTGGACAGACTATTGTTTCCACATTTCTCCGAGGTTCTGAAACGCGATACAATCCTACGAAAAGTGTTTCGTGTGTAGGGGCAGGGCATACCACAAACGATGCAATGAATTGCCGATGAAAAACCTTACGTCCTTGAAGGGATTGATATGCATCGAAGCGGTCACGACTCGTTCTAAAAAGAGAGTATGGCGTGATGCCTGTCGGACCGCGATCCTTATGGCGGACCAATTGAACATCCGTAGGATTGATGCCGCTTTCGTTTAGTAGTGTGTTAAATCTTAGCATTATTCGCGCTTCTACTCCGCCGCCTCGCTATGCCCGAGCCTTGCATTGAGCTTGTGGATCAGCTCTTCAGCGGCGTCCGAGATAACAGTGCCCGGCGGGAAGATCGCCTCCGCGCCGGCCTTGAATAGCGCGTCGTAATCCTGCGGCGGAACCACGCCGCCGATGATGATCATGATGTCCTCGCGGCCCTGCTTCTTCAGCGCGGCCTTCAATTCCGGCACCGCGGTGAGGTGGGCGGCGGCCAGCGACGACACGCCGAGGATGTGGACGTCGTTCTCGACCGCCTGCCTGGCGGCTTCGTCGGCGGTAGCAAACAGCGGCCCGATATCGACGTCGAAGCCGACATCGGCAAAGGCCGACGCGATCACCTTCTGGCCGCGGTCGTGGCCGTCCTGGCCGATCTTGGCGACGAGTATGCGGGGGCGGCGGCCCTCGGCATCCTCGAACGCATCGATCAGCGCCTGCACCTTTTCGACCCGGTTGGACATGGTGGACGCCTCCCGCTTGTAGACGCCGGTGATGGATTTGATTTCAGCGCGGTGGCGGCCGAACACTTTCTCCATTGCGTCCGAGATTTCGCCGACGGTGGCCTTCGCGCGCGCCGCATCGATCGCCAGCGCCAGAAGATTGCCATTACCTTCGCCGGCCGAGCGCGTCAGCGCCGCCAAGGCCTGGTCGACGTCCTTCTGGCTGCGTTCGGAACGCAGCCGCGACAGCTTGTCGATCTGCAGCCGCCGCACGGTGGAGTTCTCCACCTTCAGGACGTCGATGGCGGCCTCATTGACCGGCTTGAACTTGTTGACGCCGATCACGGCCTGTCGTCCGGCGTCGATGCGGGCCTGGGT
>JBOHIT010000747.1:0-12343 GCA_050726155.1 Bradyrhizobium sp. | reverse complement strand
TCTATGCACCTGGAGGCAACTGCTTCTCAGGGCGCAACGGAGGCAAAAGAGCCGTTCTCCGGGGAGAGCCCGCTATAAGCCGTAAAGCCATTGCGCAGGGAATGTCGGATGTTCTCCGCTGCCCTGTATGCTCGTGGGCGCACTCTTCTGTGCACATTGCTCACGAGATCGCGGGTGCAGCGCGCATCCGGCATTCCCCGCGCCCTCTGTTTGGAGAGGGTGTGAATTCCAGCAAACCTCGGGCGCAATGCGCCGCGAGGTTGCGGACACACATTCAGTCGTCGTCACCCGCGAAGGCGGGTGACCGAGTATTCCAGAGACGCCAATGATAGAACCGAGGAGCCGCGGCGTACTGGATCACCCGCTTTCGCGGGTGACGACACCATCTGCTGCTACGCTCCGTTGCTCCGCACCACGCCCGCTAAATTGGCTCGTAGCTTTCGCTCATGCAGGTATCCTCCGGCTCGACGTGGCGGCGGTCGGAAATCACGCCGTTGGAAATCGCGATGCGGTAGGTCTGGGTGCCGAGCGGCTTGCCCGTGACCGAGGTCGTTTCGGCCTTGACGCAGGCGGTCCAGCCGGCGCCGCGCAGTTCGGGACGCGGCGGCGAGACCCGCACCGCCGTCGGATGCGATGCCGCCGTGAATACCGAGTCCAGTTTTTCGCTGAGCAAGCGTTTGACGTCGGGCGGTGCTTCGAGCGGGGGCGGGTCGGGCGCCTTGGCGCGCATGAATTCCGGCACCGGCGAGCGGACGTCGGCGAAGCCGCAGCCCGCCAGCAGCAGCGCTCCCCCCGCGATCAACGCCATGTGAACAATGACACGCCCCATCGGCGGCCTTTTACCCCGACGGAGCGAAAATTGCGCCCCGAGCGACGGTCAAATTTTGCGATGGATTCTATGCCAACCGATCAACATTTGCTGAAAGCGGCATCTGGACAGGCTATTCTGTCGGGGATACCGATCCCGGGATTGCCATCATTCCGGTACAGCGTCGCGGAACAGAATGGCGCGGAGAGCAGGGGCGATGAAGACCTTCACGATTGCCGCGTTCATTCTGGCGTTGCTTGCGACGCCGATCCACGCCCAGGGCCGGCGAGGCGGGCAGGGCGACGAGCCGAAGGCGAAGCAAGACAACAAACCGAAGGTCGACGAGAAGGCCTACAAGGCCGCGCTCGAGCGAATTCCCGAGCCGAAGGAAAAATACGATCCCTGGGGTGTTGCGCGGCCGGCGGAACCCGCGAAGAAACCGAAATAAAACCACGCCGTTCGCTCACATCGCGCCCGATTTTTGCCTGCGACAAATTCCTCGTTGAATTGCGCCACGCGCCCGCATCAGAGTGCGGCACGTGCTTGAACCTTTCCCTTCGACACCATGACCAATTTACAGCCTGCATTGCCGGGAGGTCGTCTCATGTTTCGTCACGCGCTTTTCAATTTGATGGTTCCGGCGGCACTGTTGTTGGGCGCGCATTCGGCCTCCGCCGAAAGCCGTCTTGCGCTGGTGATTGGCCAGTCGGCCTATAAATCGGTTCCGGCGCTGCCCAATCCGATCAACGACGCCAGGGCGGTCGGCCAGATGCTGACCGATTCCGGCTTCGAGGTTTCGACCGCGTCCGATCTTTCGCAGAGCCAGATCCGCGACGCGCTCTCGGAATTCGCCGGCAAGGTCGCATCCAAGGGCGGCGATTCGATCGCACTGGTGTTTTACGCCGGCCATGGCGTGCAGATCGATGGCGAGAATTTCCTGGTGCCGGTCGATATCGATCCGAAGCGGGAATCCGACATTCCGATCCAGGCGGTGCGGCTCAACGACGTCCTCAATACGCTGACCTCGGCGCCGAGCAAGCTGCGCATCGTGATGCTCGATGCCTGCCGCAACAATCCGTTCCCCGAAATCAGCAAGAGCGCCGGCGGCGGGCTTGCGATCATCGACGCCAAGATCGGCGCGCCGAACACGTTCCTGTCGTTTTCGACCTCTCCGGGCGCAATTGCGGAAGATGGCGCGGGCAGCAACAGCCCGTACACCACGGCATTGCTCGCCGCGGCCAAGGAAGCCAACATTCCAATCGAGGAAACCTTCAAGCGCACGCGTGTGTCGGTCAACAAGGCGACCGAAGGGCGGCAAACGCCGTGGGACAGTTCCTCGCTGACCGAGGATTTCAGGTTTACCGGAACGCCCGCGGCCGGTCCGAAACTGGCCACGAGCAAGAAGACCGTCGAGGAGTGGACGCGCGATCTGAAGGGCAAGCCGGTGGAGGCGGCGAATGAGATCATCGTCGCCGACGGCTCCGACGAATCGTATGAGGCCTTTGCGATCATGTTCGCGCAGCACCCGCTCGGTGTGCTCGCGCGCGACTGGCTCGACCGCCATCGCCGCATGGTGGCTTGGAACAATGCGGTCGTGATCAACACCGCGGCGGGCTATCGCGCCTTCCTGGCGAAATTCCCCGACAGCGATCTCACCGCAACCGCGCGCAAGCTGGAAGAGCGCCTGCGCAATCGCCCCGACTTCATTCCGGCCGTGGCGGTGGGCGGCGGCGCCACGCCGCAAAACGTGGCTTTGACCTGTCCCTGCACCCCGCCGGCCAGCGCACCGGCGCTTAAGAAGACCGATACGCCGATCAAGCGCGTCGATCCGGACCCGCCCCGGCGGGTCGAACGCGCACCGCCGAAGCGGCGCGTGTACGATGATGATGACGTCGTGGTCGTACGCCGTCCTCCACCACCGCGCGAGGTCTACGAGCCCGCGCCCGGACCCTCGATCGGCATCGGGATCGGTATCGGTGGTGGCGGCTTTGGCGGCGGAAATTATGGCGGCGGCGGCCATCAGGGGCGGGGTAGATACTGACGCTGGTTTCGCGTAATCGATTTCGCATGACAGCGCCGCACCGCGCGTCTCCTGCGGAGATATCATGCGAAGCCTGATCCGCCTGTTCGCCTTCGTCGTATTGCTTGCTTCGCCCGCATTTGCCTGGGAGCACTGGGGCGGCGATCGCGGCGGAATGCGATTTTCACCGCTGACGCAGATCACGCCCGACAATGTCGGCAATCTCGTCCGCGCCTGGGAGTTTCGCACCGGAGATCTCGACAACCGCGCGCCCGAGTTGATGAAGCGCACCAAGTTTCAGGCGACGCCGCTGTTCGTCGAAGACAGCCTGATCTTCTGCTCGCCGTTCAACGAAGTGATCGCGCTCGATCCGGGCACGGGGTCACAGAAATGGCGCTACGATCCGAAGATCCCGACCAACCAGCGCCCGGCCAACCGTTACAATTGCCGTGGCGTCGCCTATTGGGTCGACAAAGAGGCCGCCGAGGGCACAGCCTGCCGTACGCGCACCTTCATGGGCACCAACGACGTCCGCGTGATCGCGCTCGACGCCCGCACCGGCATTCCCTGCGCCGGTTTCGGCAGCAATGGCGAGGTCAGGCCGGAGGTTCCGCCGCTGGAATGGCCGGGCGAACTCCAGATCACGTCGGCCCCGGTGATCGTCAGCGGCGTCGTCATTGTCGGCTCGGCGATTGCGGATAATCGCCGGGTCGAGGCGCCATCAGGGGCGGTGCGTGCGTTCGATGCCAGGACCGGGAAATTGCGCTGGAGTTTCGACCCGCTGCTCCATGGCGGCGTCACCGCCGGCCACGCCAATGTCTGGGCGCCGATGTCGGCGGATGAAGATCGCGGGCTGGTGTTCCTGCCGACCTCGTCGCCGAGCCCGGATTTTTGGGGCGGCAAGCGGCCCGGCAACAATGAGCACGCCAATTCGGTGGTGGCGCTGCGCGCCGGGACCGGCCAGTTGGCATGGTCGTTCCAGACCGTGCATCACGACGTCTGGGATTACGACTTGCCGGCGCAGCCGACGCTGGCGCGCATCGATACCGGGGACGGGCAGCGCGATGTCGTGATCCAGCCGACAAAGCAGGGCTTTGTGTTCGTGCTCGACCGCGACACCGGCAAGCCGGTGTGGCCGGTCGAGGAGCGCGCCGTCCCGCAAGGCGGCGCCGAAGGCGAGCAACTTTCGCCGACCCAGCCATTTCCGACCCACGTGCCGGCACTGGTGCCGCAAAAGATTTCGGCGGACGATGTGTTCGGGCTGATTCCGTTCCGCGATCGCGCGCTGTGCCGCGCGCAAGTCGAAGCCGCACGCAATGACGGCCTCTACACGCCGCCCTCGACGCGGGGCACGGTGGTGTATCCAATGACCGGCGGCGGTGTGAACTGGGGCGGAGCGGCGTTCGATCCGGTCAACCAGATCCTGTACGCCAACACGTCGCAGGCGATCCACATCATCAAATTGCTGCCGCGCGCGGAGACGGAGGGCTTCAATCCGCCGCCCGGACATGATTTCGGGCAGCAGCGGGGCGCGCCGTTTGCAATGACGCGGGCGACAGCGTTCTCGCCGCTCGGCCTGCTGTGCAACAAGCCGCCCTGGGGCGAGATGGTCGCGGTCGATCTCAAGGGCGGGAAAATTCTCTGGCGCGCGCGGGTCGGCACCACCGAAGACCGCGCACCGCTCGGTATCGCCTTTCACTGGGGCACGCCGCTGGTCAACGGCCTCGTCGTCACCGCCGGTGGCCTGACATTCAGCGGTGCGATGGATGCCTATCTGCGCGCCTTCAATGCCAGGACCGGCGAGGAATTATGGCAGGGCCGGCTGCCGGTGCCGGGCGTTGCGAATCCCATGACCTATCTGTGGAAGGGCGAGCAATATGTGGCGATCGGCGCCGGCGGTCATTCGGAGTCGGGCACGACGATCGGCGACAGCGTGGTGGCGTTCCGTCTGCCGCGCTCGGGCGAAGCCCCCTCGCTGTGGTCGCGTACCATCGACCGGCCCGGCGGACGATTTACGGCTAAGGCCATCGCGGCGGCGCTCGTGGCCGCCCTGCTGGTGATCGCCGTATGGCAGTGGCGCCGCCGGCGTCGTGTGAAAGCGTCGTTTGCGAAGTGATTATTCGAACGCGACGCCGACGCGCTTCTCGATGTTCCAGACCGCGCGGCAATCGCGCACGAAGTGATCGGATGCGATCACGAGGGTAAAGCCTCCGTGCAGACCGAATGGCGTTGCGACCTCCAGCCGTGCGCCGCCTTGCGAGATGTTGCGGACCATGCACTCGATGCCGCCGCCGCCGCGCAACTCAATCGTGCCCTGTTTGAGAACCCGGTGTCTGGGAAAAGCCCGCTTCTCGATCATGACCGCCACTCCAGCGCATTGTTGTGCGGATAATCATAGCGTTGCGGAATTACGGACAATTAAATTCAATACAAGCGGTGCTTGCGCATCTATTCAGATTTCGTTTACGACAATGTCGAGGACACGTGCTGGCGCTGCATGCAGTTCGTCGAGCGTGGCGATGACGCGATGGTGCTGACCTGGATGGACGGCTGGTACTCAAGCGAAGCGTTACAGCATCGCGAATGCGCTCGAGACCATCGCTACCGGCTTGTTGTCGGTGGCGCCGGTCAGCGTGACGCGGCCGAAGCTCATGGTGCGCCCGAGGCGAACCACGCGCGCATCGGCCAGCACGTCGGAGGCGCTGACCGCGCGCATGAAATGCGTGGTCTGATCGACCGTCGTCATTGGACGAAAGGTGCGATTGGCGGCGAGGTTGGCGAGCACCATCGCGGTGTCGGCAAACGCCATCAGCGCCTGGCCGCAGACCACGCCGCCCGTGCGGCACAGCCGTTCCGAGAACGGCATCCGCAGGATCGCGCCGGGCTGCCAGTCGGCTGATCCGCCCGGTGGCGGGGTGAAGTCAAAACCCTCGATCGACAGATTGAGATCTTGCACCCATGGCGCAAACACCTCGCCAAGCACGCGCTCTGCTTCCGTGATGCCGAATTCCGCGGCCTGTTGCTCTTGCATGGATGCTGCTTCCCCGCCCGATGTTGTGACCGGCGCATTGTAGGGGGCATTGGGCCGAAAGGAATACGGCGGTCCCGGCCGCCCCCAAGGATCCCCATTCGGCTTGAAAATGCCCGACTTGAGGGCCATGATCACCGCTTGGGACAATGGGGCGCATTGATGTTTCGCCGGGTGGTATTGATTGTGGGTCTGGTCGCCATCGGCCTTGCGCTTAACGGCTGTACCAAATGCGGTCCGATCTGGGACGACTGGGTAAAATCCCCCAAATCCTGCAAGTCGGACCGGCTTTGATCCATCGCCGGGCACGCTTGGCGGCGCGGTTTCAGCAGTGATATACCGCCCGAAAACGCCGGGGACGAGCGTCCCAAAGGAGAGCGTCCGATGAAGATTTTGAGCGCGGCTGCGGTGATCGTTTTGCTGACGGTGCCGGCCTACGCGCAAACGCCCAACATCAACCTGATCCCCGAGCTGCAGACCAAGTCACCGGAGGAGAAGGAGCAGGAGGCTGCCAAGGAGAAGGCTTACAGGGAATCGCTGCGGAAGATTCCGGACGCCAAGACCTCTTCCGATCCCTGGGGAACCGTGCGCAGCAACGAGGCGCCCAAGGCTGCCGCACCGGCCAAGGCGAAGACCAAGACCGGCAGCAGCACGGCCAACGGCAATAATGCCGCCGCCGGCAACCCGGGCAGCAATGTCAGGTAGGCCGGGCGCCCCGTAGCGCGGACTCGGAATAATTCTCCGCCAGCCCTATATTCGACCCGTCGTCAGGATGGGTTGGAGTTACGACATGGCTACGCGTCCGCGCGATCTCGCCAGCCGGATGGCCGCCCGGCGCAAGCCGGATGATGGCTATCTGCGCGAGACGTTCACGTTGCCGCGCGACATCGCGCGGACGAGGGCACGCGATTTCCTCAACCGCTATCCCAAGGCGGCCTATATGAGCGCGGTCGAAAGCTGGCGTGAACTACCCGGCGGCGACATCGAATTCACGATGCGGCGGCTCGCCAGCGCGGACTGATCGGTCAGGCCGGCAGGAGCGTCGGGCGGGGCGGACTATTTCGCGGCGGCCTTCTTCAGCTCGCGATCAATCCGCATCTGCACCCGCCTCACGGCAAGCAAATAGAGCCGGGCGTCGGTCTTGCCGGTGAAAAGCCGGTCGCCAATCCGGAATTGCCATTTCCAGGCGCCGGCAGCGACCGCGGTCACGGTGAATTCGACACCCTTGTAGATCACGAAGCTGCCCCGCCTGACCCGGGCAGCATTCAACCTGAAAATATCACTTAAGATTGTAAAATTAATTTGATACCCGCGACGGGAATGGCGGCAGCGGTCAGGCGAGCAGGAGTCAGCAGGCTTCGCGGAGGCGGCGCGCGCGGCAGCCGCGGGGTCGCGCTACGACGTCGGTTCACGTCATCAGCGGAAGAGACGCGGAAAGCTCTTACCTGTTTAATCGTGCGCGTTACGCCGCGTCACAGTGCGAGATTCAACTCGGCGATCTGATTGAGTCGACCGAGTTGGTGTGTCGGTTCCTCCGCCTCGTCGAGTTCCGACAGCGTTCGCAGCAGCCGCTGAAAGGCGCGATCGGCGGTCGCCGTTGGCAACGGCGCTTCGTCGAACTCCTCGACATAATTGCCGATGATACCGTGCAGCAGACGACAAACCGCCCGCTGTTCGGGGCGATCGGCTGCGAGCCGGACCAATTTGAGTTGGAGGATTTTGAAGGTCTTGAGACCCGGATGCTGGCTTGAAAGCCAGGAATGCAGTTCGTTCACGATAGAGCTCCTTTCCGAAATCTGGAAGAAGCTATGGACTTGTACAGTATAGCGAGGAGGATGAGCAGCCGGGAAATTGCAGGGGTCGACAGCGTATCAGGAATACCGCCGGAGGCAGTCAGTTACCTGCTTGCTCCACCGGGAAACGCACTGCGCCGCGCAAGCGGAGTATGGTCGCTTGGCGGCGCAGGCTTATTCCCCGAGTGATGCAATGTCCCAGGCAACGATATGTCGGGGGCGACGGTCATAAGGTTCAACGTCTCCGGAACCAAAACCCGGTCACATACGGATACTGAAACGATACGCCTGCCACGACCGTATCTTTTCGACGGTGGGGTGGTCCTCCAGGTGATTCCCCGCCGTCGGCGACCCCGTCCGCATGGCCCCATGCGGCGGGGTCGTTTTGAACGGCAAATCCCGCATGGCGGGCCTCCCCGATCAAATTGATGTGGGTGGCAGATTGCCGCAACCGAAGGCAGCGTTGCATGAAACGATCGGGAGGCTGAATGCGCAACACCAGCGCCAGGGAAATATTGAAAATCACCGCCGGTGCTATATCGGCGCTGGTTATCGTGGCGTGGCTTGCCGTGCTCGCCATTGCATTTCTGGCGGCATGATCATCGCACTCGATGCGGCGGCTTAATCGAACGCGACGCCGATGCGCTTTTCCCTGCGCCAGACGATATGGCACGGCCGTTTCAATTGTTCCGACGGCACAAACAGCGTGAAGCGGTCGGGGATGAACAAGGGGGTTACGACCTCGAGTGCGGCGCCGGTCTCCGAGATATTGCGAACGGTGCAATCGATTCCGCCGCCGCCGAACTCAATGGTTCCGGCCTTCAAGGTACGGTGCCGAGGCGCGATTCGAGGCTCGTCCATGCCCTCAATATAGCCGTTTCAGGCGCGGGCGCCGCACCAGGCGCCCTCATTTTTGGCCGCGGCGAGGACAAATTAGTCAGGTCGCCATGGCGGCCGCCCCATGGGGCGAAGACTGCGCGACGCCCTGAGCCGCCGGTCGGGACGGCCTCGGGAACTTTGTTCTTCTCCGGAGAACTACGGGGAAGGGCCGCCTCCAGGCGGCCCCGACGGGAGAGTTTGGTCCGGCGATTTCCCAAGGCAAGCGAAATCAGATCACTGCGGCTTCGTGATCCAGTTGGCAGGCACGGCAACCGGCCGGCCCGATTGCCTTGATCGTGAATGTTCGATCGCCTGGCCGAATCGGCAAGGACGGATTGAAGGAGGCCGCCGGGCGAGGCGGCCTCCCAAAATCGTCGGTTACGGCAGGGTTGTCGCGTGAGATGTGATGGTGCCGGTCACGTAGTGATAGATCGCGACGACGCGGTCGATCACATCGCTCAGCTTGCTGCCGCCGTTCACGGCGTCCAGTTGGTCGATGCTCAGTTCGCCGGCGTTGTTGACGGCCTTGTTGCCAATCTCATTCATGGGTCTCTCCTGCTGGTGTGGGATTACGACAATCCCGTTGCAGGGGTAGGCGCTGCGCCTCCCGTTCGCTGTGACGGCCGGCACATTGGAAAAACAGGCCTGCACTTTGAAATCAGGCCACCGTCCGTTGCCGTCTGGAGATCTGAAAATGAAAGAGGCCGCCAACTTCGGCAGCCTTACTCAATAGCGGCCAGCCTCTACCGGCTCGCTTTTCGCGGTGTGACCGCACCTCAAGCATTCATAGACGCAACACTCAAGATTTGCTCCAGCTGTGTCCTTCCTGATCTTGACCATCGACATATCGCACACCGCGCAGGTCGGGCGATCTGGACAACCTGTTATTTTTTGCTCCGACGATTTCGGCATGTGCTGCGCCCTGGGATGAGAACGGAAAAAGGGAGCCGCGCCCTTGGGGCCCTTGGTGACTCATTACTACCTCCGCGCGTGAGCGCATATCCGTGTTTTCCCGGCAGACTGGCAGCCATGCATAGTTGGAACTTCGTTCACGGTCGGAGAACAACGGACCGTTCGTTAACGGGAGTTAAGACACTCCCTCAGGGTCGGCTAGCGTGCCGGAGTTCAGCGGGAACAAGTGGCATACTGCGGACGGGAACTCTGTTCTCGGTCGGAGAACTACGGACACAGGTTAGGGATTTGTAAACGGGCGATGAAAGCCACTCACTGATATGTGAGACGTCGCCAGCTGCCGGATATTCTTCCGCAGCGTCCATCTCAGGGCCAGGTTTTAGCTTGGCGGACTGTGAATCCAACTTTGATCACTGAGGTTCGGAAACAGGCCAGTACCCGCTTCCCGATACCGGCCGAAATAGGCCACTCGCTGATTCAGAACAGGCCACCAATTGAAAAACCCCGTCCGGGGGCTGGCGTCCGGACGGGGCAATGGCAGGATTGCATCACTTAAGCAAAATGACGCTCGCCGGTTGGCGCGAGCGCCAAAGGGGAACTTTAGGCTGGCTCCCTGGTGGAACAAGGCAAAATCGACCAAAACGGGAGAACACGGTAGTAATACGGGAAAAACAGGCAACGGTTCTGGATTCGTGGCCGCGCGCTTTTCGCGACGGTGCGGAGGCGGCCTTTGCTCTCAAGACAGCTTCGGTGGGGCGGTTTGGAAACAGCTATCCTTTTTCTACCTCGAACTACCCTGAACTTCCGCCGCCGATCCGGTGGCGTCTCCGTCGCTAGCAGGCGCACGGCGAGCGCCGCGTCCACAAGCTGCGCAACGCTCCAAGCTTTTACGGAGTGCGCGGCAAAGAGGCCGCCAACTGAGGCGGCCTCTGGATCGCGTTTACGCCTTCTTGTGTACGGCTTCGATCAGACGACCAAACAAACCGTTCATATATTTTTCGGCAGCATCGACGGCCATGTCCAGCATACTTCTGTCGCCGCTGACGACATCAAGCTCGTTGATGCTCAACTCACGCGCGTCACGGACAGGCTTAGCTTTAGAAGTGATCATAGTGGTTCTCCTGTTGGCTCGGGAGGGCCATCCCCTCAATCCGTGGCCGAAGGAGTATCCCGGGCTGCATCGTTCCGGCTGTGCTGAACGTCACGCCGACACGACGCTTGAATAGCGCCAACTGGGGCGGCCTCTAAGGACGTGGAGGGACAGGTCGCCGGGTGGGCGCCTCATTCCGAGACGGCTGTGGGTTCCTGTTATGAACGTCTGGGCGCGAGGGCTCGCGCATGCGGTTGAACCGCACCATCCAGCCGGCGAGGCGCTGCAGACTTCGCTGCCAAGCGGTCAAAGATGGTTCTACCGGCTGATCTTCATCCATGGTTGCGACCATAGGAGCAGGCGAGTTTACGATCAGTTTCCGGTCTCGGGAAAAATACCGCTCACCTGGGGGTCTGTAGATCGTGTGACGCCGCCCATTCATCAGTCTGTGGTGGCGGCAAGTCTTTAGCCCGCTTCAACGCCGCGAGGCGGAACAGGCCAAGCACCACGATGATCGGAATAAAGACGGCTCCAACCATCAACGCCGTTAGGTCGTCCCACATGGCAGCACCTGTTTCTGCTGCCCCGGATAAAACGCGGGCGGACGGCCCCGGGTTCCAAAATTCAAGTCAGGCCACTGCAGTTTTCAAACTTTGCCACTGAGGGCCGAACCAGACCGGTACCGCCTTCCTCGTGCTGTTCCAATTAGGACAGCCGCGACGGGGAATCAGGACACCTGTTTAGTTCCGATATCCGACAAGAGCTTGGGCAACGAAAGAGGCCGCCAACTGAGGCGGCCTCTTAATCCCGGTTTGCGGACCGGCATTAACGCATGTGCATGCTCATTTTCGGCTTCGGCGGGTGTATGGCGTCCATCAGATTCTTGCCCACAGCGGCCAGATACGCGTCGACGATCATGTCGATGACGCTTCTGCCGCCGCTGACCTGATCGAGTGCGTCAAACGACATTTCGAAGGTTTCGTTGTTGAGTTCGGTCATGCCTGTCTCCGGTTTGTAGGCAGGACCATTCCCGCCAGCCTCAAGGACACGGATACGATGGACCGGCGATGTGCGCTGTGATGACCGTCACACAGACATCACACTTAAAAAGGGACCATTCCTAAAATTCTAAAGGGTTCACTAACCATCAAGCGGGCCGGCACCGTCTTCCCGGTGCTGGCCCAGCTAGACCGGGTGCACCCCAGATACGATGAAACCCTCGCGTTGCCTTCTCGAAAAGAACATATTGCGAACGGAGAACAAAGATGGTACAAACTCTCATCGTCAGTCGAATCCCTGAGATCCTCGCCATCTGTTTGTCCCGCTAGCGAATCCCCGCCATAAGGAGCACCCATGTCCGCTACTGCCCTGCGTATCGTCGAAGGATCCTCCATGGATAAGACCAAGGCCCTGGCCGCCGCGCTCTCCCAGATCGAGCGCCAGTTCGGCAAGGGTTCCGTGATGAAGCTGGGCAAGAACGACCGCTCGATGGACATCGAGACCATTTCGTCAGGTTCGCTCGGACTGGACATTGCGCTCGGGGTCGGCGGCCTGCCGCGCGGGCGGGTGGTCGAGATCTACGGGCCGGAATCCTCCGGCAAAACCACGCTGGCGCTGCACACGGTGGCCGAAGCCCAGAAGAAGGGCGGCATCTGCGCCTTCATCGACGCCGAACATGCGCTCGACCCGGTCTATGCCCGCAAGCTCGGCGTCAACATCGACGAACTCCTGATTTCACAGCCGGACACTGGCGAGCAGGCGCTGGAAATCTGCGACACGTTGGTGCGCTCGGGCGCGGTCGACGTGCTGGTGG
>JBOHIT010000746.1:0-8046 GCA_050726155.1 Bradyrhizobium sp. | reverse complement strand
GGGTGGATTTGGATCGCGAAGAGGTTGCTGCTCGGGCCATGAATGAATTCCGTTACGCGGGGATGCGGAACGTTCATTCTACAGCGTCGCGGATTTTCCCGCGCGTGGATTGTTTCCAATTATTTCTTGCGGAAACGATCCAGCCGCACCACTTCGGCGCCTTCGCTCGGCTTGGCGGGTTCGTCGTTGTTCTCGTCCTTGCTTTCGGCTGCTGCGGCCGGTGCAGGAACGGGCAGGCTGGCGGCGAGGGGACCAACGGGCAGGTTGTTGGCCGACGGCGTTTCGGCGGCGGCATCGGACGGCTCGAATTGCAATCCGAACTGCACCGAAGGATCGAGGAAGCTCTTGATCGCCGCGAACGGAACCACCAGCCGCTCCGGGATGCCGCCGAACGACAGCCCGACCTCGAAGCGGTCCTCGGTCACCACCAGATCCCAGAACTGGTGCTGCAGGATGATGGTCATCTCTTCCGGATATTGCGCGAGCAGCCGCGGCGACAGTTTGACGCCGTCCGCGGTGGACAGGAAGGTGATGAAGAAATGATGCTCGCCGGGCAGGCCGTGTTCGGCGGCGTCGGTCAGCACGCGGCGCAGGACCCCGCGCAGCGCGTCGCGCGCCAGCACGTCATAACGGATGTGGTCGGTCGCCATGGTGGTCCTGTCACGTTGAAGATGGTGGCGCCGCCGGTCGCCCGACTCGCCCTTTTGCCCCATGCTACCCCGGCGGGGGCCGCAGGTCAGCAGGCGTCATGGATCGAATTTCCGGCAGAAACGTTCCGCTGAGCGGCAAATCGCAGGAAAACCGTGAAGAAAACGCGCAGGGAATGCCGGAGCGAAATGAAGTGGAGGCTTCTGTTGCCAGGTGCCTCCGAACCCCGCCCAGCGGAGCTTAACCCACTAGGACTTTAGACTTGGTCTTTCAAACTGCGTTACGCAGCCTGAGCAACCGGAGCATAGTTGTCGTTTGCAACTATTGCATAGCCCGATAACGGCGGAACCATACCGAGAAAAAACTCGCCCTTTACGCCCTCGTCGATCCTGTTTCGCCCCCGCCGAAACCCGCTTTGCTGCGGTGGGCTTGGGTGGAGGCGCCGGGTACTGCCCCCGGGTCCGAATGGTTTATTGCGACGGCAATTTATTTCCATAGCCGGCGAACCGGCACCCTCAATATAAGGTGCAAATGGCCGAAAAAAAAGTGGCGCAAGGCGCGTGACGGGAACCGGAACACGCCAAATTGGGTTGGCCAAGGCCATGCCCCCGTTCTAGATTTTGCGTCATGTCTTCGAAATCCCCGGCTTCGGAATTTCCACCGGCCGCCGTCCCGGCGGCGGAACTCGCCACCGCAATCCCGCCCATCCCGCCCGGCCTGCTCGAGCTGTTCGTGGCGTTCGCCAAAATGTCGCTGGCGGGCTTTGGCGGCGTGCTGGTCTGGGCCCGGCGCGGCATCGTCGACCAGCACCGCTGGATGACAGCGGAGGAATTCAACGAGACCTTTGCGCTGTGCCATTTTCTGCCAGGGCCCAACATCGTCAATCTGTCCGTGGTGTTCGGCTCGCGCTTTCGCGGCATCGCTGGCGGCATCGCGGCCTTCGCCGGGCTGGTCGGCCCGCCCATGGTGATCGCCACGATCCTGGCCGCGCTGTATGCGCGCTACGGCGAGATCGACGCGTTGCGGCGGATCCTGGCCGGGGTATCCTGTGCCGCGGTCGGGCTTCTGCTCGCGGTCGTCTTCAAGATGATGATGCCGTTGATCAAAAAGCGCGACGTGGTCGGGCTCGTCATCCTGCTTGCGGTGTTCATAGCGATCGGCCTCGTGCGGCTGCCGCTGCAGGCCGTGCTGCTGGTGGCGATCCCGCTCAGTCTCGGCATTACTTATTTCGTGCGGCGGCAGGTGAACGCATGAATTCCGAGGCCAACCCGATTTCGACGCTCGTTTGGACTTTCGGTTTGATGTCGCTGTTTGCGGTTGGGGGCGCGAATTCGGCCATCCCCGAAATGCACCGCATCGCGGTCGACGTCCAGCACTGGATGAACGACAAGCAATTCGCCGATATCTTTGCCATTTCCCAGCTCTCGCCGGGCCCGAACGTGCTGATCGTGACGTTGATCGGTTATTCCGTCGCGGGGGTGGCCGGTGCGCTGGCCGCGACCCTGGCGATGTGCGGTCCGACGGCTGTCCTTGCCTATTATGTGAGCCGCCTGCTGCAGCGGTCGAGTCATTCTCGCTGGCCCGCCCTCATTCAGGCGGCCCTTGTTCCGCTTTCGATCGGTCTGATGGGCGCCAGCGGCCTGATTTTAGCGCTGACTTCGGACCGGAGCTGGGTCGCCGGCCTGATTACGGCGGTGGCCGCGGTGCTTGCTTTTGCTACACGGCTAAATCCGGTCTGGATGTTGCTGGCCGGAGGTGCTTTGGGTTTTGCTGGCGTTGTCTGACGAAAATCGCTAGGCAAGACCTTGGGACCAGTACACAAACGCCATCCAATCAGAAAAGCCATCCAATCAGAACGGGCGGGAAGCCCTGTCGGGGGGAGAGAAATCGATGAGTGATACGCCGAGCCACGCGCCGGTTAAATCCATCATGCCGAGTTGGGTTCGCGGCCCGCAGGACTTCGTTGGCGGGGTCGCGCTGATCGCGATCGCGCTGTTTGCCTTGTGGGCGTCTAGCGATCTGCAGGGCATGCGCGGGTTTTCATTCGGCGCCGGAACCGCGCCGCGCATGTTCGCCTTCCTGTTGCTCGGCCTCGGCATCGCGGTGATGGTCGTTGGCCTCGTCACCGAGGGCGCGCATCTGGCGAAATACCATTGGCGGGGCCCGCTGTTCGTCTCGCTGGCGATCCTTTCCTTTGCGATCATGATCCGCCCGATGGGCCTGATCGTCTCGGCGTTCGCGAGCTTCCTGATCTCGGCGCTCGGCACGCAGGAAACGAAATGGACCGAGACCATCATCGTCGGGATGTGCCTGACGGCCTTCTGCAGCCTGTTGTTTCCCTACGCGCTGGGTCTGCCTTTGCAGATGCTGCCGAAATTTATGATCCAGTGAGGGTATGATGGGAGATCTCTTTTCAAATCTTGGTCTCGGCTTCGGCGTCGTATTCCAACTGGTGCAATGGACCCCCGCTTTTCTCGGCGGTGCGTCGATTCCAATCCCCGTCAACATCCTGCTGTGCCTGATCGGTGCGCTGGTCGGAACCCTGGTCGGCGTGCTGCCGGGCATCGGCACCATTGCGACCGTCGCGATGCTGTTGCCGATCACCTTCGGCCTGCCGCCGGTCGGCGCGCTGATCATGCTCGCCGGCATCTATTACGGTGCGCAGTATGGCGGCTCGACGACCTCGATCCTGGTCAACATTCCCGGCGAGGCCGGCTCCGTGGTGACCGCGCTCGACGGCTTCCAGATGGCCAAACAGGGCCGGGCCGGTCCGGCGCTGGCGATCGCGGCGATCGGCTCGTTCTTTGCGGGCTGCGTCGCAACCGTCTTGATCGCCGTGCTGGGGGCGCCGCTCACAAAACTCGCGCTGGCATTCGGGCCGGCCGAATATTTCTCGCTGATGGTGCTCGGCCTGATCTTTGCCGTGGTGCTGGCCAAGGGATCGGTGCTGAAAGCGATCGCGATGATCGTGCTCGGCCTGCTGTTGTCGATGGTCGGGTCCGACATCGAAACCGGCGCGTCGCGGATGGCCTTCAACATCCCCGAACTCGCCGACGGCCTCGGTTTTGCCACGGTCGCGATGGGTCTGTTCGGCTTCGCCGAGATCATCCGCAATCTCGATGCGGGCGGTGAAAGCGACCGCGAACTGGTGCAGCAGAAGGTCACCGGCCTGATGCCGACCAAAAAGGACATGATCGATTCCGCGCCGGCAATCATGCGCGGCACGGTGCTGGGGTCGATCCTCGGTATTCTGCCGGGCGGCGGTGCGGTCATCGCCTCGTTCGCGGCCTACACGCTGGAGAAGAAGATCTCGAAGAATCCGTCGCGGTTCGGCCGCGGCGCGATCGAAGGCGTGGCGGCGCCCGAAAGCGCCAACAACGCGGCGGCGCAAACCTCGTTCATCCCGCTATTGACGCTCGGTATCCCGCCGAACGCTGTGATGGCGCTGATGGTCGGTGCGATGACCATTCACGGGATCGTGCCGGGCCCGCAGGTGATGCAGAAGCAGCCCGAACTCGTCTGGGGCATGATCGCCTCGATGTGGGTCGGCAATCTGATGCTGCTGATCATCAACCTGCCGCTGGTCGGGATCTGGGTGCGGCTGTTGCGCGTACCATACCGGTTGATGTTCCCCTCGATCGTGATCTTCTGCGCGATCGGCATCTATTCGGTGAACAATGCCCCCGTCGACGTCGTCCTTGCCGGCGCCTTCGGACTGGTCGGTTACTGGCTGATCAAGCACGATTTCGAACCGGCGCCGTTGCTGCTCGGAATGGTGCTCGGCCCGCTGATGGAAGAGAACCTGCGCCGGGCGCTGCTGATCTCGCGCGGTGACTGGTCAGTGTTCCTGACGCGTCCGCTGTCGGCGGTGCTGATGGCCATCGCTGCATTCCTACTGGTGCTGGCGATATTGCCGTCGCTGCGCAAGAAGCGCGACGAGGTATTCGTGGAGTCCGAAAACTGACCTGACGTTGAATTGGAACTGGCCTGCGTCGCCCCGCCGCAGGTCGAAGTCATCGACTTCGGGCGCACTATCGTGAAATGGAAATGCCGGCCGGTTAGGCCGGCATTTTCGTTAACGGCTGAGCTGGGGAAACTAAATGAAACTCTATGGTCGCTTACTGGCGGGCGGTTGCCTGGCCATCCTTGCCGGACTTGGCGCGTTCGCAGCACCGGCCCAGGCGCAAACCTACCCGACGCGCAGCATCACCATGATCGTGCCGTTTGCGGCCGGTGGTCCGACCGACGTCATCGCGCGTATCGTCACCGGCCATATGGCGCAGACGCTTGGCCAGAGCATCATCATCGAGAACGTGGTCGGCGCCGGCGGCACCACCGCCACCACCCGCGCGTCGCGCGCCGCCAATGACGGCTATACGCTGATCACCGGGCATATGGGCACGCATGCGGCCTCGGTGCCGCTCTATCCCAATCTGGCCTATCATCCCGAGAAGAGCTTCGAGCCTGTCGCACTGCTCGCCGGCACGCCGATCCTGATCCTGGCGCGCAAGGATTTCGCGCCCAAGGACCTCAAGGAATTCATCGCCTACGTCAAGGCGAACGAAACCAAGGTCAACGCGGCGCATGCCGGTGTCGGCTCGGTCTCGAACGTGTCCTGCGAGTTGCTGAATTCGGTGCTGGGGATCAAGCCGGTCGGCGTTCCCTTCAACGGCACCGGTCCGGCGATGAACGCCCTGGTCGGCGGACAGGTCGATTACATGTGCGACCAGATCGTCAACGCCGTGCCGCAGATCAACGGTGGTGCCATCAAGGCCTATGCGATCGCAACGCCGGAGCGCAATCCGTCGCTGCCGGACATTCCGACCACCACGGAGGCCGGCCTGCCGGCCTTCCAGGCCCAGGCCTGGAATGCGATCTTCGCGCCCAAGGGAACGCCGGCACCGATCGTCGCGACGCTGAACGCGGCGGTCTCCAAGGCGCTCGACGACGAGAACGTCAAAAAGCGCCTGCTTGAACTCGGCAGCGTGATCCCGGGCCCCAAGGATCGGACACCCGAGGCCCTGGCCGCACTGGTGAAGAGCGAAATCGCGAAGTGGACGCCGGTTCTCAAGCCGGCAGGTTAATCAGCTGGATCAAGTAGATAGGCGAGGGGCGGAACGCAGGTTCCGCCCCTTGTTGTTTGACGAAAGCATCATCATTTTTCCGGGTATAATCAGAGCGTGGTCGAATCGGCGCTGTCGATTGCCGCTTCCGGCCGCTAAATATGCCTCTCCGGCAAGCCAGCGAAACCGACGCCATGAATCAGTATCACGACCTGCTCGAGCGGATCCTCGCGGACGGCGCGGAGAAGCACGACCGCACCGGCACTGGGACACTGTCGATCTTCGGTCACCAGATGCGCTTCAACCTGAGCGCGGGCTTTCCGATGCTGACCACCAAGCGGTTGCCGCTGAAGGCGATCGTGCACGAATTGCTCTGGTTCCTCGCCGGCGACACCAACATCAAATATCTCAAAGACAACGGCGTTTCGATCTGGGACGAATGGGCTGACGCCAATGGCGATCTCGGCCCGGTCTATGGATCGCAATGGCGATCCTGGCCGGCGCCGGACGGCCGTCGCATCGACCAGATTTTCAACCTGATCGACATGATCAAGCGTAACCCGGATTCGCGGCGCCTGATCGTGAGCGCATGGAATCCGGCCGATGTCGACAAGATGGCGCTGCCGCCCTGTCACTGCCTGTTCCAGTTCTATGTCGCCAACGGCAAATTGTCGTGCCAGCTCTATCAACGCTCCGGCGACGTCTTCCTCGGCGTGCCCTTCAACATCGCGTCCTATGCATTGCTGACGATGATGGTCGCGCAGGTCACGGGCTTGAAGCCGGGCGACTTCGTGCATTCGCTCGGCGACGCTCATCTCTATTCCAACCATCTCGACCAGGCGCGGCTGCAACTGACGCGGCCGACGCGCGCTTTGCCGGTCATGAAGATCAATCCAGACGTGAAGGATATCTTCGCCTTCCGTTACGAGGACTTCGTGCTTGAGGGCTACGACCCGCACCCCCACATCAAGGCCGCGGTTGCCGTATGAGTAGCGGTGCAACCGCGACGGTTAACACCCAACCGGAGATCGTCCTCATTGTCGCGGTTGCCGAAAACGGCGTGATCGGCGCCGGCGGCACTATTCCGTGGCAGCTGAAATCCGACATGCAACGGTTGAAGGCGATGACGATGGGAAAGCCGATCGTGATGGGCCGCAAGACCTTCGAGTCGCTTCCTCGCGGGCCGCTGCCCGGACGGACCAATATCGTGGTCACGCGCGATGCCGCCTATCGCGCCGCTGGCGCCGTGGTCACGACTTCGTTCGCCGACGCCCGGGCGATTGCCACCGGCGACGCGCTGCGGCGTTTCGCCACTGAGATTGCGATCATCGGCGGCGCTGAAATCTATGCGCAATGGATGGCGAGTGCCGATCGCCTCGAAATCACCGAGGTGCATGCCCGGCCCGACGGCGATACACGGTTCGCCGCAATTGCGCCTTCTGATTGGGAAGAGGTTGCGCGCGTGCGGAATCCGGCCGGTCCCGACGATAGTGCAGACTTCTCCTATGTGACATTTCGCCGACGAAGCCCGCGTTAATTGTCGCATTAACCTCGCTAGCCAATGTTTGCATTGACAATTTCGGCCTCAAGCATAGCTGCTTCGAGCCATAAGCTTGCGTTGTAAGGGCCCGGACGGTCCCCTATAAAGCCGGGCGGACAGGCGAGGCGGGGCATCTTGCCCAAACCGGCGGACCCAGGCTCGCGGAGGAGATTTTATATGCCGTGGAAGAATCAAGGCGGGGGCCCGTGGGGCTCGGGTCCGAAGGGGCCGTGGGGCAACGGTCCGCAATCGGTCGGGCCGCGCCCGCCCGATCTTGAAGACCTTCTGCGTCGCGGCCAGGACAAGATCCAGCAGTTGCTGCCCGGCGGCCATTTCAGCGGCATGGGCATCGCGCTGGTTCTGATCGGCGCGCTGGCGATCTGGTTCCTGTCGGGGTTCTTCCGCGTTCAGTCGGAAGAGCTCGGCGTGATCCTGCGCTTCGGCAAGCACATCAAGACCGTGCAGCCCGGCCTGAACTACCATCTGCCCTATCCGATCGAGACCGTGCAGCTGCCGAAGGCGCTGCGCGTCTCCACCATCTCGATCGGCATGACGCTGATCAACGATCCGACCGGCCGCGGCCGCACCATGCGCGACGTGCCGGAAGAAAGCCTGATGCTGACCGGCGACGAAAACATCGTCGACGTGGATTTCACCGTGCTGTGGCGCATCAAGCCCGACGGCGTGGGCAATTTCCTCTTCAACATCCAGAATCCGGAAGGCACCGTGAAGGCCGTTGCCGAGAGCGCGATGCGCGATTTGATCGGCCGTTCCACCATTCAGCCGATCCTCACC
>JBOHIT010000745.1:0-6804 GCA_050726155.1 Bradyrhizobium sp. | reverse complement strand
ACCCGGTCTTGTTCTGTTCAAACCCGACGCCAGAATAGAACTTGAGCGTCGCCGGGTCTTTCGATCCCGTCAGAAGCATGACTTTGTAACAGTCGAATCTCCAGGCCTCGGCGATCGCGTGTTTGAGCACGACGCCGCCATAGCCATGCTTTCGATGGTTTGCGCCGGTGACCACGTTCTCGATCAACGCATAGGGAAGGCCGCCCCGGGTGAGGTTGGGCACCACGATGAGCGTGCAGCTGGTTACGAGGGATTGCTCCCGGACGCCGACGAAAATCGTGCTTCCGGCGTAGTTCGACATCTGCCGCCAGGCCGAGACCGCATCCTCCAACGCAAGCGGTGGATCGGAGGGATTCAAGTCGCGATACAGTTCAAGCAGCGCCGGAAGATCGTGTTGTTCAACCGCCCGAATATACAAGCCGCTCGCCATGGGTCACCTCACGATATCCCTATGCGTTGCGAAGTTTATACATCACGGCAAGCTGCAACACAGGATGGCGGCGTCGGGAACGAGTGATGCTGCTGACACTTGCCGCCATTCCGCAGAAAGATTCGGATCAAAGCCATTTTCGACTCGCGCGAATGATCCGTCACCGCCATATGTCAAATGCGTGCTGCAACAGATGGCGCGACGGGGAGACGTCATTGGGCGGCGAATGGCTCGGCGTTGCAATCGCATTGGTCTCGAGCTGTCTCGGCGGGACCGCGGCGGCGATCACGCGCTATCTCGCCGGCAATACCGATCCGGTCACGATGGCGATCCTGCGCTGGGGGATCGGCTTTTGTTGCGTGCTGCCCGCCGCGCTGTTCCTCAAGGCGCGTTGGCCGCAGCGCCGGGACTGGCCGGCCGTCGCCGCACTGGGCTTCTGCTTCTTCGGCGTGTTCTTCGTGCTCTACAACATCGCGATGTCGTACACGACCGCGGCGCGGGCCAGCCTTGCGCTGGCGACGTTGCCGCTGCACACCATGGTGGTCGGCGCCTTGCTCGGCATCGAGCCGCTGACGAAACGGAAATCGATCGGTGTCGGCATCGCGGTGCTCGGCGTCTTCGCAGCCCTTGTTTCCGGGCTTTCGAGCGCGCCGGCGGACGCATGGCGCGGCGAATTGATCATGACAGCGGCCGTGCTGTGCATGGCGTTCTACAACGTCCGGTCCCGTCCGTTCATCCAGCGATCGAGCGCGCTGGGCTTCCTCACCGTCGGGATGGGCACGGGTGCTGCGGCGCTGATCCTGGTTGGCTCCCTGACCGGGAGCGTCGCTGTCCTCGGCCAGTTCGGAACGGCGCAATGGATCGCGGGCCTTTATCTCGGCATCGCCGGCGGCGCGCTGGCGTTCATCCTGTGGGTGCTAGCGCTGGAGCGGGCGTCGCCGACCCGGGTGGCCAACACCATGACCGTCAACCCGCTGGCAGCGGGATTGCTCGCGACCCAATTGGTCGGTGAGCCGATCACGCCCAATCTCGTGCTCGGATTGATCGCGGTATTCGCCGGGATCTGGATTGCCACGACAGGGATCAAGAAGCCGGTGTAACGCTCACGCTGCGGCGACGGCCTCGATCTCGATCAGGAAATCGGCGCCATAAAGTTTCGATACCTCGACCAGCGTTACCGCGGGCGCGGCCGGCGGCGTGACGGAGGCGAAGAAGCGGTTCCGGGCCTCGCGGTAGCGGCCGAGATTATCCATGTCGGTGAGAAACACCGTGAGTTTGACCAAATTGGCGGCCGTGCAACCGCTCGCGCGCAACGCCGTCGCCAGGTTCTCGAACACCTGATCGGCCTGCGCGACAAAATCGTTCTTGCCGACCACATTGCCGTCGCGGTCGACCGCGGTCTGGCCGGCGATGAACACGAGACGGCCGGGGCTGACTTCGACGATCTGCGAATAGCCGGGCGGGGTGCCGAGTTCGGGTGGATTGATGCGCCGGATCGTCGGCGTTGTGCCATTTGTCATGGTGGTGTTTCCGGATCAGTTGCGCGGCGCGGATACCGGCGGCGGCCCCAGGCCGACGGCATTCTTCGGCTTCATCGAGCCGACATAGAATGACAGGCCGAACATCAGGAACAGCCCGATCAGGTAGACCGCATAGGATTGCGGCGGCGTGATCGCCCATCGCAATAGGCCTTTGAGTCCCGTCGTGCCGTTTTCGTTTGCCATATCGCGGTTTTGCGCGAAACCGGTCGTGAAGGGAAGCGCAAATCCGCTTTAGACCTCGGCCCGGGGTGGATGGTCGCGCAACAGGAACAGCGCCAGCAGCGCCGCGAGGCTGAGCGCGGAGGAGACGATGAGGACGCGGCTGCCCATCGCGTCGATCAGCAGGCTGAACAGCAGCGGCGCGGCGGCCTGCGCCATCCGTGCCGGCGCGCCGATGATGCCGAGGCGATAGCCGTAATTCTGCGGACCGAAGATCGCGAGCGGCAGTGTGCCGCGTGCGATGGTGAGGATGCCGTTGCCGGCGCCGTAGAACAGCGCAAATACGCTGGCCGCGCCGCCGCCCGCCACGGCGAGAATCGCCGCGCCGATCGGATTGGTGACACAGGCGAGCTTGGTCGAGACCAGCGGATGAAAGCGGCTGAGGAAACTGGCCTCGAAAATGCGTGCCGCCACCTGCGCCGGGCCGATCATGGCGCCCGCGAACACCGCCTGCGCGGTGGTGGCGCCTGCCGCTTCCATGATCCGCGGCAAATGCGCGGCCATCGCACCCGTGACGGTCCACGCGGCAGCGAACACGAATGCGAGCAGGATCATGGTGCGGTCGATCGGGATGTGCGGCTTGACGGCGTTCGCGACCGCGGCCTTGGCGCCCTTGACCGCCGGCAGCATCAGCAGATTGATCGGCAGCCCGATCAGGATATGCGCCGCCGCCCAGGCAAAGCAGGTGTTGCGCCAGCCGATGGTTTCCAGACCCAGCGCCGACAGCGGCCATCCGACCGTTGACGCAAAGCCCGCAATCAGCGTGATGCCGGTGATCGAGCGCCGCGCCGTATCGCCGTAGATGCGTCCGAGCGCGGCAAACGCGGCGTCGTAGAGGCCGGCGCCCATGCCGATGCCGAGCAGCAGCCAGGCCAGCGTCATCACCGGAATCGAAGTACTGAAGCCGAGCAGCGTCAGTCCCGCGGCGAATACCACATTGGACATCGACAGCACGGACCGGCCGCCGACCAGATCGATTTGGCGGCCGACGCGCGGGCCGAGCAGCGCCGACAGCACCAGCGCGGCCGAGAAGGCGGCAAATATGAAGTTCGAGGACACGCCGAGATCGCGCGCGATCGGGTCGGCCAGGATCGCCGGCAGATAATAACTCGACGCCCAGGCCAGCGTCTGCGTTGTGCCGAGCCCAATGATGATGGGGAGGGGGCGCGTGCTCATCGCTGATGTGCCAACTGATTTCGTGCCGGCGTCATCCGCTCCCGAATCCGCTTTTTTCGTTGCGCCGCCTGCGTGTCGTTCTCGTTGCCGTCATGTCGACCTTGTCGGAATCAAGTTGTCTATGATACTAGACAACTCAATAAGTAAGCGCCATGACTCTTGGGCGGCATCAGCCTTGCTTTTTTGGATGACCGTCCCGGTATAAGCTCATGCCTGAACAGCCGTCCGCCGCGACCAATAGAGCGCCACGGGCCCGAGCAGAATTCCAGCCGCCAGCACGGAAAACGCCGCGGTCCAGGCCGTGGCACTCGACGGACCACCCGCCGCATCCAGCGCAACACCCAGTGCCCAGGCGCCCAGGGCCGACAGGCTGAAACCAACGGTCGAATGCACGGCCATGGTCGCGCCGCGATAATTGGGATCCGCGGCCATCGTCATTCCCGACGTCAGCGCGCCGGAATCGGCGGGCACCGTGATGGCGTAGGCCAGCACCAGCGGCAGCAACAGCCATGGCGATTTGTCGGCGAAGGCGCCGATCAGCAGCGCCACGCAAGCGGAGCTCAACATGACAGCGGTGATGGCGCGATGGCGTCCGAACCGGATCGCGCATTCATTGCCGAGAATGCTCGCGGGCATCGCCAGCACGGAGAACAGCACGCTGACGACGACAGGCGTCAGGATCGAGCCGTCCGAATTCCTCATCGCCACGAAGGTCCAGAACGCCACCAGCCAGGTTCGGATGCCGTAGAGCTCGAAGCAATGCGCGCCATAGCCGAGAACGAAGCCCATCGCGTTGGTGTTGCGGAATACGGGCGCAAAATCCAGCAGGCGGCCTGGCGCAGGCTTTGGCGTCACCGGCCGCAGCAGGAAACAGACGGAAAGCATGATCAGCGGGCCCAACGCCGTCACCAGGAAGGCAGCGCGCCAGCCCCAGGCTTCCGCGACGAGTTGCGAGACCAGGAACGACAGCCCGACCCCGAACGAGAAGCTCGACGTGTACAGCGTGACCGCGCGCGACGAATCGCCTGATGCCAGCCGGTCGGTCAGCGCCTTGAGGCCCGGCATATAGGCGCCTGCAAAACCGATCCCTGCGATGGCGTTGAACAGCGCCCCGGACCAGAGACCGGTGGCAAAGAGGCCGAACAGCAACGTGCCGATGGCACTGACCGCCGACCCCGCGATCAGAATTTTTCGCGCGTCGATCCGGTCGGTCAGCGTCGCCAGCACCGGCACCGTCAGCATGTAGCCGGCGGCGCCCGAGCCCGCGAGCAGCCCGGCCTGCGCACCGCTGAGCTGCCATTCCGGAATCAGGAACGCCGCAAGAATGGAGGGCACCACGACGTGCGGGAGCAGGCTGCCGAGCTGCCCCACACACATCGCAACGATGACGGATCGGCCGTTCAAGGAAATGCGTTTCACCCCGGTTCGTTCAAGACGCGCAGCCGCACCCTGTTTTGCCTTGTTGCTTGGCATTTGCATCCTCGGCGCAACAGGCGTCAACCGCGGACGGCGCCGGTCCACCGCAGCACTGGCTTGTGCTGGGCGCGGCGGAGCGACTGCAGACACCAGTCTCCGGCAGCACCAGTTCGACGCGGCGCGCCGCATCGTGATCGCCGGCGATTTCGGCGGCAATCGAGCGGACCTGTTCGTAGCCCGTCAGCATCAGGAACGTGGGCGCGCGGCCATAGGACTTCATGCCGGCGAAATAGAAGCCGGGCTCGACCTGCGCCAGTTCGCGCGCGCCATGCGGTCGCACGGTGCCGCAGCTATGCTCGTTCGGATCGATCAACGGCGCCAGCATCACCGGGCATTCGATCGCGGGATCGAGCTGGATGCGGAGCTCGCGGACAAAATTCAAGTCTGGCCGGAATCCGGTGGCAATGATGAGCTCATCGACGACGATCTGACGGCAGCAACTGCCCGCGCCTGTCGCGACAGAAAGGCGAGCGCCGTCCGCGGCGATGTGCGACACCCGAAACTCGCTCTCGACCTTGATCCGGCCTGCGGCGACCTGCGCGGCAAAGGCGACGCCAAGTTCACCGCGCGCGGCCAGCTTGTCGTTTGCGCCGCCCCCGAACGCCTTTGCGGGATCATTTCCCCGCAACAGCCAGACTGGATGTGTTTCCGGCACCTCGGCGGCGAGCCGCGCGAGGTCGGTCAGCGTGCCGATCGCCGAATGTCCGGCGCCGAGCACGGCGACGGTCTTGCCGGCGTAGCGCGCACGATCCTTGCCGAGAACATCGGGCATGCCATACGCGATCCTGCTTGCCGCCTGTGTCTCGCCGATCGCGGGCAGGCCGTTGGCGCCGGCGGGATTGGGCGAGTGCCAGGTCCCGGAAGCGTCGATCACGGCGTCGGCCTTGACGACCTTGGGACCTTGGCCGTTCTGGTACCTGATCTCGAACGGTGCGGCCTCGCGGCCTTTGGTCTTGAGCTTGTCGAAGCCGCTGCGGCTGATGTCGGTGACGCGGCTGGATGTCTGGATGTGATCGGCGAGGGCGGTCTTGGTGGCGAGCGGCTCGAGGTAGCGTTCGATCAATTCCGCACCGGTTGGATACTGCTGAGGATCCGGCGAATTCCACCCCGTTGCGGCGAGCAAGCGCTCAGCCGCCCGGTCGATATTGTATTCCCACGGCGAGAACAGCTGGACATGGCCCCATTGGCGCACGGAATGCGCGATGGCGTCGCCTGCCTCCAATACGATCGGCCTGAGGCCGCGCTCCAGCACATGGGCCGCGGCGACAAGGCCGACCGGACCGCCGCCGATAATCGCAACGGACTTTGCTTCGCTCATACCGTCCTCTCATAAAACTAGAAGCATCGAAATTACAGGCGGCGAAAAACTACGCCGCGCTCTTGGCGTCCTTGTCTTCGGCGTTCCCGGTGCAGCATTCCGCAACCAGGAACTCCACCAGTCCTCGCATCACGTCGTAATTGGCGTGGCACACCAGCGTGGTCGCCTCCCGCACCTGGTTGATCAGGCCGACCACCATCAGGGTCTTGATGTGATGGGAGAGGGTCGATGGCGCGATCTTCAGTTTGTCCTGCAGGCGGCCGACCGACATTCCGGAATCTCCGGCGCGAACCAGCGCGCGATAGATTTTCAGCCGGGTCGGATTGCCCAGGGCTTCGAGATGTGCGGCGGCGTCGTCGAGTTTCATGACGGGATCATGATGTCGGAATCGACTGTTGTCAACCGTATTTCTAGAATTATGGAAGTAAGCCTGTGGGGTGCCTGCAATGAGGTCGGTAGAGTCACCCCACACAACTGTCGTCACCCGCGAAAGCGGGTGATCCAGTACGCCGTGGCTTCTCGGTGTAATCATTGACATCTCCTTTTTGTCGTCCCGGCCTTGAGCCGGGACCCATACCGCGTGATCTATCGATTCAAGCATGTTGTTCGATGACCTCTCGTAACCCCAACCGACTGTGGTTATG
>JBOHIT010000744.1:0-11733 GCA_050726155.1 Bradyrhizobium sp. | reverse complement strand
TTCCCACCTGCAGCGCAGGCTACCGATCGCCGTCGTGGCCGCCGAACCGCGGCGAACGGACGCGCCAACCGTTCGAGTGCGCGACGGTCATGACTCCCCGACTCATGCGCCTGAACGTGAGGCACCTCGCCGATCGCGGTTCTCCGGGCTGATCGCCGCCAAGCTCCGGCAGATTGCCTCCATCTGGCGGCGTCATCTGGAGCGGGATGCGCCGAAATCGATAGCCGGAAAACGGACCAGAAGTGTTGGCGGCGGAGTGATTGCGCTTCTTACCCTGCTCGTACTCGTGATCGGCGCCGGAGGCGTGATTGCCTTCGCACAAATCAAGTCCCTGAAATCCGAAATCGTGACCCTCCAGCGCGAACTGTCGCCTCTCAGGGAGCGCGCGGCCAGGACGGAGTTTCTGGAAAAAGCGAAGCAGAACGCCGACCAGCAAAAGGAAGCTCAAATCAAATCCGCGGCTGAAAAGCAGGCTGGCGCCAACCCTCGAACCGAACAAGCCGCGCTCAATCTGACACCGGAAGAAATTCGATTGATCCGGGATTTTATCAAGCCCTCGCCGGCCGCGGGCACGCCCGCACCTGCGATCAATATTGGCGATCCGGTCACCATCGCAACGATCCCGCTGCCATCCCCGCTGATGGAGAAAATACCGAAATTGCTCGGAGCCAGGTTCACGACCCGCAACGGCTCGATCATCATCGTGAGACGGGACAGCCGGCAAGCAGACGCTGTCTTGCCGCCCAACTAGCCAAGCGGTGAACTGTTAGGCGCGTGGCCACAACCAAGGTCCGCTTGATTGAGGCAAGGCAATTGACGCCTCGTTGTTCCAGCTGGGGCAATCGGTCCGTGCAGAAACAGTCCTACCGCGCGGGCGCCGGCGGCCGAGGCGTCGGTGACGGTGACGGTTTTGGCTTTTCGGCCCTTGGCCGGGCTGCGGGCTGCGCCGTCGAAACTGTCGGTCCTGGCGGACGCGCCGCCGGACCTGCCGGCTGTGGCGAAGGGAGGGTCGGCCGTGGTCGTGCCGCGATTCTCGGCGGCGCATTCGGCTCGGAGACGCGGGACATGACGCTGGTTAACTGCTCCCTGAGTCCCCTCACCTGATCGGCCACATTTGCATTGTCGCGCGCCGCTTGTTCCTGGCTGGCCTTGAGTTGTTCAGAAAGCCGCGCAACGGTGCGGGTCAGTTGTTCCTGGCTCGCCTTGAGCTGCTCGCTGAGGTTCGCATTGTCGCGAGCCATCAGATCGCGACCGGCCTTGAGCTGCTCGATCTCTTTGCCCATGCTGGCAAGATCGCGCGCCATCGACTGCAGCAACGGCGTCACCTCGGGCGACACGGCGGCGGTCGGCGCGGCCTGGGCCAGAGCTGCGGGTTGTGAAGGAGCCGTCTTCGCGGCATCCCCGGACGACCCCAACCAGATGACGGCGCCAACCCCGATGCCGGCCGCCAGCAGGATGCCGGCGACGCCACGTAACGCCCACCTGCCAAGCGAAATCCCGTCGCCCGAGGCGATAGAGCGAAACGTGTCGTTGCTCGCGGTCTGCGAATCCGGCCGGACGCTCGCGGTTTGGTGCGACAATCTGGAAAATCGTTGATTTCCCGAATCCGCCGGAGAGGCGATAGGAGTTTGTTCCGCGAACGCTTGACGAGCTATGCCGACGCTATCGTTCCTGGCGTCCCGGACAATCGCTTCTTGAATCTCGTTTGCTGAAATTCCAAGCTTACCGAAATTCTCTTTCGGAGCTTCGGTGCGCGCCCGAAGATTGTCAGAACCCTTCGCAGCCTGTGCCCTGCCCTGCGCTGCGTCGTGGGGCTCCTCATCGAAGAAGGTAGGGGGCGAGGCAGGCTCGCTCAGTATGTTCGCTACTGTATTGTGCAGCGCTTGAAGTTTATCCGTACTCATTTGTTTCCTGCAGTCCCAACTCGACCGAGCGGCGGATAGACTCGGGGTAACCCACCAGGAGGACCTATTTGCCGCACCAGTCCCCAATACTATGCAGTGCATCAATTACTTCGGCAAGTGTTGGAAGCACCCGCCCCGGCTATCCGAAAACATAGGCGCGGGGGAATCGTGCAGCCAGGTCAGATCCGCTGGAAAGGCGAAGCAGAGTGTTGCGTTCGTGGGTCGGCGCCCGAAGGGGTCGACAATTTTCGCTGGCGTTCGAAAGCCAAAATCAATGGCATGACCGTTGTCCGATTGATAAAACACGAAGCTACTTCGAAGCGCGACAGCGATAAGGTGCCTGATGGCAGGCCATCCTAATTTTTTCATTGAAATGATATACTTGAGCGCAAGCTGCGGCCCGAATTGCTGACCGGCGACTTAGCCAGGAGCAAGCCCCAACGGTCGCCCGACTGTGAAGGAGATGTTTGTCCAGATGAGGGATTCACACGTTACTTCCTTCCACTGGATCGGCCACCGAATGATCGTCTACGTGTTGCTGATCATGGCCACCGGTCTTATGGTCGGGATCATCCTGAATTTTCGGGGCTCGCAAAGTGAGCGGGCCTTCACCCAGTATGCTCAAGTGAGGCAGTTCGTAATTCAATCAACGCTGGACAGATTCTCGCGTCCGATCATCGTACTTGGCGACAGCATTGTGGAGTTATCGATATTACCTACGTCATTGTGCAACCATGCTGTCATTAACGCAGGAATCTCCGGCGCACAGTCGACAAGCGGTCTGGGCGCCATACTGAAGCAGTCACTTGGCGAAAAGCGTGCGTCGCTGGTAATTTTTTCTCTTGGGACCAATGACGCGTTGATGTCGCGACGAACCGAACATTTTGCAAGCGCCTACAAAGCCCTGCTCAGGGAGGCAATGCCGCTTGCAGAGCACGTTGCCGTTATGGCGATTCCTGCATTGGATAGTCAGGTCGAGGCTAGCGAGCGCATCAATGAATACAATACCGCTCTCTCGACGGTGGCCAAAGAATTGGGGATCGCGTTCGTTCCCTTACCACCAATGGCGAAGCCTCATACCACAGATGGTGTGCATCTAGATGTCGGTGGCTATTCGATCTGGGATGCCGCGGTTCTGGGTCAGGCCAGAACAATTTGTCCTCGCGAATAGCAAAAATTGGAGACCGGTGGCATCAATCGGGATTCCTATCTTCGTGCGCGATACTTCCGGCTAACTGCGACGACAATCGCGCCGCCGTCGCGTGAAGGCTGCGTTGCGGGCCCGTAATACTACGCATGCAATCGGCCGCACGAGGTCATCCGGAAACAATTCAGTGCTCTCATCTCCCATAATCTGTAAATTGGATGCGATCATGCTGCCCCTCATTCTGAATGCAATTTATCGCCAGTTCCTTCAAGCCGCCCTCCCCGGCATTTCGAGCGAGGGAGCAAGGCTATTTTTCGGCATGAGCGTTTTCCTGGCTCATACATTCGACGAGTATCGGACGCGCTCATTGGCCTTGGGCTTGCGGGCAAAGAAATGAAAATTTCTGTTTTCTGCGAGCGGCAAAAGTGGAGAATGGCGGTATTTGCGGTTGTGAAGGCCGGACTTGCGCTGAGCGTGTCGATCGCATCGGCCGCCGAAATAAAGTCCTCCAATCTCAAAGACGACCGCGTCGAAATTTCCATCTCCGGCGATATCGCGCCGGGTGACGCTGATCTACTGAGATCGCGCATCAAGGCGGCGAACGACGCGGGTAAACTGGTGACCTCGCTCCGGTTAAACTCTGATGGCGGTAACTTGCTGGAGGGTGTCCGGCTGGCAGACGCGGTCAAGTTTGCAAAAATCTCGACGAATGTAGGGCAGAGCGCAACCTGCGCATCAGCCTGCTTTCTCATTTTCGCGGCGGGGGAAACAAAGTACGCAAACCATCGCGCCCGTATCGGAGTGCATGGCGCCGCTGATAAAGGCATCGAGTCTCGGGATGCAACTGTGTCGATGGCCCGCGTTGCAAAGGAATTGGGCGTTCCCGCGTCAATCATTCGCCGCATGGTGATCACGCCGCCCAGCGACGTGGTCTGGCTTAGTTCAGCAGATCTTCAATCGATGGGAACGAATATCGGCGGCGGCGACGGGCTAGAACGATAAATTGGGGCTGCGAACGCGGATCTGGATTTGGCTTGAGAGAGGACGATCATGCCAGCCTACAGGAACTTTCCGCTGCGCTTTAAATTAATCTCTAATTAAGCATGTGAGACCATGCTGATCTGGGCCAAGTCCGGCATTTGCACACCGGGAGTCTAAAGGATGAGCTGGGTTAAAGCGCTGTTGCTAATCACTTGCATAGCTGTGGGGTGTGCAGACCTATTGACCACGAATGTGATCCTAGATCATGGCTTGGTTGAGTTGAACCCCATCATGCGGCTGGCTCAGACATCGCTCGGTGAATGGTGGCTTATCCCTAAGCTAAGCGCCACGTTTCTCGTGGCTTGGTTGCTTTCGCGCAGCAACAACCTTTACAATATCTCTCTTGTGGTAGCTCTATGCTCCACGGCCGTGGTGAACAACATCATCGTCATCGCTGGCATTAACTGAAACCAGTCTCAAAATACCGCAGGCGCCGCGATCGTCATTCTCATTGCTTTTCCATCTTCCTTTCGTTGCAGATTGCAACAGCACCTGCGTTTCATTGGGAAGCAGCCCGCCCCACATCATCTGCGCTTTTCCCGGCCGCGCGCATTGCGGCAAACGGTCAGTGATTAACTTCAGTGCAAATTGCACCGCGCCAGCAGGCGGGGAAAAGGATTGGTGGGTGCGAGCCGGTCTTGAACTAGTAAGCTTGGCACTCCAGCACCGGCTGGAAACCCACCCGCTATCCGCGGCCACACAGCTTTGCTTCAGCAATCGCGCCAGACGCGACTGGCGAAACGAACCTTGTCGCCGCAACGTCGTCGGCCTCCTTGGTTGAATCAGTTTGGCGATGTTATCGTTAGACACGGATTAGAAGTGAACGCGTTAAGCATCATCACGATATTACCTTTCGGATCGTCACTAGACCGCTTACCCCCGACCAATTTCGGCTAGGGAATAACGCCATGCGTCTCGATAATGAGATGGATCTTCGACCGATGTCAGCGCGGACAGCGCGTTTTGCGTCGGCGCTATATCCTGCAGCACTGTTCCTCTCGGCTTTATTACTGTTCGCGGTCCAACCGATGTTTGCAAAGATGGTGCTGCCGCGAATTGGCGGTGCCGCGGCCGTCTGGTCGATCGCGATGGTGTTCTTCCAGACTGCGCTATTGCTCGGCTACGCCTATGCGCATCTGCTCAGCCGCATGCTGTCGCTGCGACCCTCGGCGCTCGTTCATCTTGGCCTCCTGGCAGTTGCTGCGACCACGTTGCCGATCGGCATTGCTCAAGGCTTCGAGGCTGCGCCGCAGGGTGGGCTCGAACTGTGGCTGCTGGCGTTGTTTGGCGCATCGATTGGTCTGCCGTTCGTCGCGCTCGCGGCAAACGCACCCCTGCTGCAAAACTGGTTCGCAGCGAGCGGTCATCCACAGGCGGCAAACCCTTACCTTCTCTATGCTGCGTCCAATCTAGGATCTTTCGCAGCCCTGATGACCTACCCGTTCGTTGTCGAGCCGTTGTCTACGTTGCACACGCAGGTTCTAGCCTGGTCAGTCGGCTATGGGATCTTGATCTTGCTCATTGCGGCTGCGGCAGTCATGGGCGGCCGCGCGGGCAAACGTTCGATCGATACAGCGGGCCCGGCCACGGTCGCCGCACCCACGGTCTCCGATCGCATAATGTGGACCGTGTTCGCTGCGATACCGGCGGGCCTCGTGATTGCCGTCACCGCTGCGATTTCGACCGACTTGGCGGCAGCGCCATTCCTTTGGGTTCTGCCATTGTCGCTTTACCTTCTGACCTTTGTGGCGATCTTCCGCGACCGTGCGTGGGTGCCGCACAGCCGTGTATTGAGCCTGGTGCCGTTCGCTGCAGTGGCGCTGATTGCGACCGCCTCCGTGGTGGTTCGGCCATATTTTAGCGCCCTGCTGGCGGTGCATCTCGTAAGTTTCGTGGTACTTGCACTCGCTTGTCATGGCGAACTCTATCGCCGCCGGCCGGAGCCCGCGCGGCTGACGGAATTCTATTTATGGACCTCATTCGGCGGTGTGCTCGGTGGCATCTTCGCCGGGCTGATCGCACCGCACGTGTTCAACGGCATCGCCGAGTATCCCATCCTGATCCTGGCTACGCTGCTGGCAATGCCCGGCGCGTTCGCAGGCGGGCCGCGTCGGTTTCTGCGGCAGAGCGGCAGTGGTCTGGTGTTGGCGGCGTTAATCGCTACCCTCATCTGGCTCCATGTTCGCGTTCCAGCCAACGCCGCGCTGCCGGTCGAAATCGGGCTAATTCTCCTGGCTGGCGCGATGGTGCTGGTCCGGCGGCGACCGGCCTGGTTCTTCGGCCTCGCGGTGCTCGCCTTTGTCATTGCCAGCCTCGATCCGGCACTCCCGCGTATCGAGCAAGTCCGCAGCTTCTTCGGCGTGCATCGCGTTGTCGAGGACCACACGGGGCGGTTCCGGCTCCTGCTGCATGGGACGACCATCCATGGCGCCGAACGCGTACGCAATGCGGACGGGACCCCGGTAACCGGCCGCCCCGAGCCGACGATGTATTACTATTTCGGCGGCTCGATTGGAGATGCGATCGCGGCGTCCCGCGTCGCACAGGGGCGGTTGGTTCGAGTCGCGGCGGTTGGGCTCGGCACCGGCAGTCTCGCTTGCCATCGACAAGTCGGTGAAGCGTGGACGTTCTTCGAGCTCGATCCGCACGTGGTCCGCATCGCGCGCGACCCGACCCTGTTTCGGTTCTTGTCGGCATGCGGGCCGGACATGCGCATCGTGCTGGGAGATGCGCGGCTGACGCTGGCGGCGTCACCAGAGCGCTACGATCTCATCGTGCTCGACGCGTTCTCCTCCGATGCGATTCCCGTGCACCTGCTGACGCGCGAGGCGTTCGCCGGATATCTATCGCGCCTGACCGCGCACGGCGTCATCGTGTTGCACGTCTCGAACCGGCACATGGCGCTGTGGCGGCCGGCGGCCGCGGTCGGCGGTGCGGAGGGCCTCGTTGCCTACGGCAAAAATCCCCCAGACACAATCGACGACCAGTCGCTGCAGGTCCACGCAGAGGTCGTTGTGTTTGCTCGGGATGTGCGGGATCTCGGCGATCTGCCGGCGCAACCGGGATGGGTGCGCCTAAATCCCGATTCGCGCGTCACGCCCTGGACAGATGATTATGCCGACATTCTCCGCGCCATTCTGGACCGAAAGCTGGGGCGCCTTTGACCGTCGTTAGGTTGCAGCAATGCGGTTGTTTACGCCGAGAACGACATCGGTCGTAGCCGACTTATGAAACCTCGGATTTCCTTACCCACGGCGAAGAAATAGAGCAGGTGCGTGACCGCAAAGGAGAGAAAGCAAGTCCCCAAAATGGTCGCCAACACGTACAGGCCAGCACCTGACGGGGTCGCGCCAAAGCCCGACGGGACCGAAATGGGTCCGAGCGATGCCTGCGTAACATGGGGTACGAACATCTGCCAGCACATGACCAAAAACAACGCGTAGGCCACGCTCAGGTGAGTAGCGAGTGTGAAAAGAGGCCTGGATCTCGCCGCGAGCCCAAAGCAGGCAAGCAGGAAGATCGGAAGAGCAAGCCCGAAGAACTGAAACCCGTCGATCGGAACGAAATAGCTCAACGTTGCGTCGCTGCGCTGAAAGATGCCGAACATCTTGAGATTGACGAACCAGAGAAGTTCAGAGCTCGGAGCATACTGAAGGGCCCGCGCCGCCAATTCAGCACACAGCGCGGCTGTAAACAGCGCGAATGGTCCGATGAATTGCAGTTTGAAAAGCCGGTTCATTTGACAAGCCATACGTAAAAAACGTTTAGGCTGTCTTAAAGGTTCCCGGGTACGAGGCGCGCCCTCGGCGCGATACTAAACTAGCGGTAAATTAAACCGTTACGGCGCACTCAGGGTTGATTGTTCGGCGGCCTTTCAATGAACTGGCGGCTGCCATTGAGCAACTCGAGGTTATTGATGATCACCGGGTTGGCCGGATCGAGCGAGTAAGCTTTCTCGAACTTTCGCCGCGCCGCACTCAAATTGCCACGCAGCATGTACGAATAGCCCTGATCATTCAGGACCTGAACCGTTTCGCCTCCGAGCCGGATCGCTTGCGCATACGCCTGATCGGCGAGATCAAAGCGACGCAACCGATCATAGCTCGCTGCGAGTCCAATCCACGCCGTCACGTCCTTCGGCGCCTTCTCGACCGCATCCTTGAAATAGCGCTGAGCGATCCCGTAATTGCCGCGGTTGAATTGCTCCAGTCCCATCCGCACCGGCTCGTCGGAGGGGTAGTATTTGACGTCAGTCGGTTCCTGAACGACGTCCGGACCGCCGGCGTCCACAGGCGCAACGATCGCCGCCTGCCTGGTCGTGGCGTCGCAGCCGGCCAGCACTGTCGCCAACCAGCAACAGGTCAGCATGAGAATGAGACGCCGCATAACTCTTGTCCCCCGCCCCGGCCCCAGCGGACTCAGTGCATCGTTCGAAAAAACAAACGCCAAATTCTTTACCATGAATGGCAGCAACACCCGTTGCCAAACTGCAACGGACTAACAGACTCCGTTATCTACCCGCTCCACCACCAGTTACCGGCACCGATACACCAGCGGTGGATCCTGCCCCCAATCCAGTTACATTAACATTCTGGGTAACGGGGGGCGGCTGGCCCATCGCCTGGCCCGATTGGCCAATGTTGGGAAGCTGATCAACCGGGCGCTGCGTATTGCCGTAGCGCTCCACCGCCTGGCCCACGCGGCGCGCGTCATACGCGATCCTGCGATCACCGACGCCCCGCGGCCACGGGTTGATCGTATGGGTGGCGGCATTTACCTGCTTGGCATCGCCGGCGCTCATCGTGATGGTATCGGAACGCTGAAAATAGCGATCCATTTCGTCATGGCCTGCGAGACCATAGCAGCCGCCCAATAACAACGGAGCCAGGAGAGCCAGATACCTAACGGTCATTGCTCGCTTCCTCAGTTCAGGGACTTGACGACCGGCTGGTCCGAGAGGACCGCAGCCGGCGGATTGGACAGCCGAGCGTCAGGAGCGATGATGTGGCCATACGGGCCCTTCACCTCGCCGCCGGAGTTGACATAGTCGTTATAGCGCTTTCGCACTTCCATCTGACCGTTGAGGAAGAAATCGACGTCATTGGCTGGCAGGCGGGAATCCAGCGGCGACGCCAAACGCTGCCCCGGCACCGCCGGCGCCACCAGCCGCGGCGTGACGATGATCACCAGATCGGTTTCGTCCTGCTGGTAGGAAGCGGAGCGAAACAGCGTCCCGAGCACCGGCACCGAACCGATCCAGGGCACTTGCGAGACGTCCTGCCGGTTGCGGGTCTGCAGCAGGCCGGCGATAGCAAAGCTCTGGCCGTCGCGCAGCTCGACCGTGGTCCGAGCATTGCGGACGGTCAACGCCGGAACTGTCGTCCCAGCAATCGTCACCGCATTGGCGAAATCAAGCTCGCTGACCGATGGCTCAACCCGGAGATTGATCACGCCGCGCGAGAGTACGGTGGGCACGAAGGCCAGCTCGACGCCGAACTTCTTGTAGTCAATCGTAACTGTGGGAAAACCGGTCGTCGTCGCGGTGGGTATCGGAACTGGAAATTCACCGCCGGCCAGGAAGCGCGCTGCATCTCCCGACAGCGCCATCAGGTTCGGCTCGGCCAGGCGCCGCAATACGCCCTTGGTCTCCAGCGCTGTCACCAGGCTGTCGATCGACATGCCATTGTTGAGCCTGAGAATGCTTGTCAGCAATGCGCCGTACGGGGTCGCGGTCGCTCCGCTGGCCAACGTGCCGATCGCGCCAAGAATGGGAAGGCTTCCAGCAGGATTGCCGCCAACAGGAGTACTACTGGTGCTACCGGCACTAGTGACACCGCTGGTCGGTGCAATATTGGATCTATTGATACCGCCGATGGGTGCCCGCCCGACGGCCCCTGTTCCACCAAGACCCGTGTTAGCGACGTTAGTGCCGTTTGCATTGGCGACAAAGAGATTGACACCGAGGTCTCGGCCGGCCGAACGGGCGACCTCAAGGAAGCGCACCTCCAGCATGACCTGCTGGGGCCCCGACACGTTCATGGCGTTGACGACAGAGCCGCCCTTCGCGACCATGCCGGTGGCAATCGCCATGGCTCGCTCGGCGGCGACCGCATCCACCGCGGTTCCGCTCAACACCACCTGGCCCTCCCCGGAGGAGACTCGAATGCCGCGGGTGCCGGTACTGGACTGGATGTTCTGCTGCAGATTGCCGGTATCGATGGCGACCTCGACATCGAGGATGCCGATCTGCTTCATCGAACTGTCGAACAGGATGACGTTGGTGGTGCCGGTCTGCTTGCCCTGGATGTAGATCAGGTGATCGCTAAGCGATTTCACGTCGACGATCTCGGGCGAGCCCGCCACAATGGTCGAAAAAGCCGTATCGACCCGGAAGGTGCGGGATTTGTTGACGATTACCTTGACCCGCTGGACGTCGGTCATTTCGCTGACGAAGACGCCACTGGAGGAGCCTCGCCGGTCTGCAGCGCCGGCACGGTCAACCGAGCCAAACAATACAAGCGCAGCGCAAAGAGCTATCCCGCTAAGCGCGAGACGCGCCCCCCCTGCCGTGCTCGAAACCCGACCGACCTTCATCCCAATCCCCTGCGCGCCGCAAACCCACGGCTGTCCCCGCAATGTGCGGTGTCCAAACAACGCCCTTCCACGCACCGCCTCGTAGAGCTTACAATCTGCCCCGTTACAAATCGTTACCCAGTATTTCCCTTCCCGGCGGGCACCGGTCTTGAGCACCGAATCAAATCCGGCCCGACGGAGGACAGTCAAAAATGCGTTAAGATCATCATCCGTCATGCGTTCGTCTGCAAGGACGAGACCCTCACCGCGCTGCCGCAACCCCAAGAAAACTGCCCAATGTTGCCGGCAAGCACCACTTTCCGGGGTCTTCGGGGATATCCAGGCCCGCCCACGGGATCGTAAGCGAGCATCCCACAGGTGGATTGCTCGATCATTCACTGTCTAAATATGTATCAAATCGGAGAAGGGATCCGCGTGGACGCGCTTGGCGCGTTAAAGCTTGCCCCCCACGGCACGATGCTAGCGAAAAGCATGGTGAAGCCCGGTTGACGTGCCGTCACAATGATCGGGGAGCTTCCCGCCGCATCCACCGTCGGGGTGAGACCGCCCAGAAACAGGAACGGGGCCGCGTCTTGTTTGGCCGCGGTCGACAGCGGATCACCGCTACAGCCTGTCGGTGATTGTCTTGCGATTGCGGCATCCGTGTAGCAGTTGATCATGATCGCGCGAGCACCGGCATCTGCAAGGTTCCGCAAGGATTGCACGGTAATGGCATATCTTCCCAGATCGAAGACGGCGAACATGACGGCGAAAAGTGCCACTGCGACCAGAGTGAACTCCAACCCCACGGCACCGCGTTGATCAAGCTTTCTCATCACTGCACCAGACGAACGTATTGACTCACGATCTTGGAGCTTGCGGGACATCCCGAATTGTCAAAATTGGAGGCGCCCGACAAGGTCACCCCTTTTGCGATGACCTCGACGCAAGTGTAACTCTGGGTGCTGCCTTGGAAGGTAACGTCAGCATTTGGCATATAGGTAATGCCATTGAAGTAGTTTGCCGAATTGCCTGATAAATTGACGTTACCCGACTCCGGATCATAGA
>JBOHIT010000743.1:0-13127 GCA_050726155.1 Bradyrhizobium sp. | reverse complement strand
ACGCGCGCCGCGAGGTCCCACAGCGCAATATCGAGGGCGGAGATCGCGAACATCGTGATGCCGTAGCGGCCGAACAGATGCAGATTGCGCTGGATACGTTCCATGAAGGCGGGAATGCCTGCGGCGTCGGGGACCTCGAGACCCCTTGCCTGCGGCGCGATCATTTCATCGATTGCGGTCGCGGTAGACCGCGGGCACACATAGGCGAAGGCATCGCCCCAGCCGGTCACGCCGGCATCGGTCGACACTTCGACGAGAACGATTTCGAGTGCCGATATCGCCGAGGCGCCCTGCTTGAAGCTGGCCACACCGGCGTCATAGGGAATCCGGATATGATGTGCCCGGACATCGGTGATTAACATGGCGCAGCCTCCTTTTTTTCGGAGGCTAGCGCAGGACCGTGCGGATTGGCCAGATCAATCGCTGGCGGACGGGCTCACGCCCTAATTATTCGGCGGAAGTTCGATCGCGTTGTTCTGCTTGCCGGTGTTGAACTCGAAAATCTTGCGCAGCACGCCGGGCGCCATCGCCGAAATCGGATTGACGCGGAGCACCGGCTGACCCGGGGTTCCGACCACTTCATAGGTGACGCCGATCAGGCCCTCATTGCTGCCGCCACCGAGGAACAGACCGATCACGGGAAGCTGGCCGAACATGTTGTTGAGCCCGTACATCGGAACGAAGGTGCCGCTCATGCGGACTGAGTTGCCGATATAGTCGAGCGTGCCCTCGATGGTGGCCCCGATCGTCGGGCCTTTCACGACGCCTTCGCGGATAGAGAGCTGTCCGCTCTGCCGGGTAAATTCAGCGCGCAGGCCCGAGAAGGCGATGCCGTTCTGGGTGCCGACCGGACCACCCGCGGCGGCACGCTCGAGCGCCGCCTCGCCCTTGATGGTGAAGTCGCGGACGTTGATCAGCCCCTCTTTCACCGAGGGTTCAACCGTCGGCGGCTCCATCGCCAGCGAGAGCTGACCGCCGATCATCTTAGAATAGCTGTCGGTGAAGCGGAACAGCGCGCCGGCGTCGTTGGTCTGCAGGATGATCAGGTCACGCCCCTGCCCCTGCGCACGGCCGCGCAAATCCGCGCTCACCGGCGTGTCGCGCCCGACCTTGCCGGTCAGCGCAAACGCTTTGACGATGCCGTTGCGCCGGGACATTTTTGCGTCGACGCTGCGCAACGCCTCGCCATTGTGGCCGGCGACGGCGCCGAGTTTGACGTCGACGTCCAGATCGATGTTCTTGGTCTTGCTCTTGGCGTCGGCTTCCTTGCCCGAGATCGCCGATTTGAGGAAGCCGCGACCGTCGAACACGTCGCCGCGCATCGTCACCTTCACAACACCGTCGGCGCCGCGTTCCGCCTTCAGCGAGGTCTTGTCGCCTTCCGACGGCGAATAGGTCGGGAAGTTCGCGCTCATCAGGTCGCCATTCGCATCGACTTCCAGCGAACCCTTGATCGAGACGCCGCCGCCGTCGACGACGATGTCCTGGAACAGGGTCGACTGCTCCTTTTTCACGACGCTGAACGTCGCCTTGCCGGACCTGCCGGGCACCTTGACCCAGCCCGGCAGTATGTTGTCGAGCCGTAGCGAGGTGAGATCGGCCTCGATCCCAAGGCGGCTATCGTGATCGCCGATCTTGCCGATCAGCTTGATCGGGATCGCGCCGCTGACCGCGGGCCCGAGATCGAGCCCAAGGCGTGCGCGGCTGGCGTCATCCAGCGTCGCCGACAGCTTGATGTCGGCGTCGCCCTCGTTCGGCTTGCGATAATCCAGCACGGCCTGCTGGCCGTTGATCTTGACGTCGCCCCTGACCTGATAGCCGTTGTTGTTGGCAACGACCTTCAGCGTGTTAGCTTCCAGCTTCTGGTTCATCACCAGCTTGTCGATAGAAACACCGCCGAGATCCGCGGTCACGGAATAGGTGGTGTCGGCCTTGGTCAGCACGCCCTTGACCGGCATGCCGAGCATCACGGTAGCCGTCACCGTCCCCTTGCTCGCATTCGGATCGACGAAGGAGGCAGATACGTCGCTGAGGCGATCGGATGCGAGGATCTCGGCCGCCGCGGGAATCGTTCCATCGATGCGGAATTTGACCTTTGACGGCGATGGCTTCGGCGCCATATCCGGCACCTCGAAGACGAAATCCGAAATAGTGACCTTGCGGCCTGCCGGCGTATCGGCGAAGCCCTGGGCGATATTGACGGTGGCCGTGCGGCCCGTCACCCGTGCCCTCAGATCGGCGTCGCGCACGACCGGCATGTCGTCGACCGGCCGCACCGTCACGCCCGACGCCGTGATATTGACCGCGAGGCCGTCGTCGGGGATCGGCGGCCCCTTACGCGACAGATTGCGCACCGGCGAATTGACGCCGACCTCGATGCGCTGGAGCGTACCGCGTTCGATCCGCTCGACCACCCATTCGCGCACTTCCGGCACGATCAGGATCGGCCACATCCGCTTCAATGCGGAAGCCGGCATCGGTGTGCCGGCAAAACCAAGCTGCAGCCGCGCATCGCCGGAATAATCGATGCTGCCGGTTCCGGCGACGCCGATCTCGCCATTGCTGATATCGGCTTGCGTCAGCACCACGCGCTTCCGGTCGGTATCGAAGCGCAGGCCGATCGCGATGCGGTTGAAGATCAGCGGCTGTTCGCCGTCATTGCCGGCGAGCACGATGGTGCCGCCGCTCAAGCCGGCCTGCCAGTCGGTGATGTTGCCATTCGGCGGCTCGAGATGGCCGAGCAGCGTGATCCGGTTGGCGCCGGAAATGATCTTGAACGGGGCGACCAGCACGCGCCGTCCGGAATCCCATTCGACGTTCATTTCCGCCGAATCGATCGCCATCGGATAATCGGGCGTGTCGCTGTCGATGATGTGGCCGGCGCCGGCGGTCACCTTGCCGCGGAAATAGGTCGGCAGGCCGTCGCGGCCAAGTTCGCCTTTCAGTTCCCCCGACAGCGGCAGATCGGCACTGTAGGTGAGATCCTTCACCCGCATCGCCAGCAGGATATTGGCCGTCGGCACCTTGTCGGCGCGCAGATCGACCGAGCGCACGCCGTTGGCTTGCGGCCCGATCACGGCCCGCAGCGACCATGGCCGGGCGCCCTCCTCGCCAACGCTCAGCGCGACGCCGCCGGCGGTCGGCCGCCGCAGGCTCATGCTGATATTCTCGAACGTCCATTTGTTGCCGCGCTGCTGGTCGTCGACGACCAGATTGCCGTTCTTCAAGCCGATCTCGTTGAGATTTTGTCCGTCGAGACCGGTCAGGCTCAGGCTGTCGAGCCAATCGAGGCCGGCCAGCAATCCGTTTTGTGGCGTATCGGGCGCCGGTGTCCCGGCTGCCGGTGCCGGCCGCGGGAATGTGGCCGCAAGGCCCGCGTCACGCTTCGAGGCCACGCCGGTCGCCAGGGGTTTGGCCGTGTCGCCGGCGGACACCGTCACCTGGCCGTCCGGCGTGATGCGAACCGAAAGTTCAGCATCCACCAGATTGAGGCTCTCGGCGCGCAACCGCCCCATCAGGAGCGCGGTGCCGGACAGTCTCACCTCGGCCTTCGGGGCGCTGGCGACAATGGCGTGGTCGCGATCCCGCACCACGATGTCGCGGATACGGACTGCGATCCGGATCTTGCCGGCGCGCTCGATCTGCGTGCCGCCGACCTCGACCGTATTGCCGTGCCCGATATTGTCCTCGATCGCGGCCGCGAGCCAGGGCGTCGCCATGTCCAGATTGATCGGCCCGGCGCCGAGCCGCCACCAAAGCCCGCCGAAACAGCCGGCAAAGATCACAGCCAGTACCGCGACCACGACCGCGAGTCGCTTGACCCAGCGTTCGCCGCTCACCCATCGGTTCAGCGCCGAGACATTGTCGCTCAGCCGGTGAAAACCGGAATTGGAACGGGACAACAGCCGCCGCGCGCGATGGCCCGCCGCCTCGTCTTGGTCGGTATCCCAGCCGGCCTCATCCCATTGCGAGATTTGGGCCTCGGCACGTGGATTCGACCCTGGTGGCCCAGAACTTTGGGGCGAACTATTCCTAGCCATTGCCTCTCGGTGCTGGCGCTGAGGTTGATCGCCGCCGCAGGCGCGCCCATCGATCTGTATCGAGCGCTCCTGTGCCGGCATCGCTGCCAATCCTCGATTAATACTGTTACTCGTAGCCGGGCCCAAGGACTCAATAGAATACTTGGTAACGGACTCAATCAGACGGGCCTTCAACGAGCGGACGGGTGGTGTGTCGAATTCCTTGTAACCATACTCCGAGGTCATCAAACTTGCCCAGCAGCCGGAGCGAATCCGATAGGCCGGGACAAGACCCGCAATACCCTATTGGTTGATCCGCCGAAAGCGACGAAAGGAAGGCGTATGTCCAAGAAAACGCGTAAGAAATCCTCCAAGGGATCCTCCAAGACATCGGCAAAGACATCCGCCAAGAAGCAGCCTGGGAAATCCGCCAAAAAAACGGTCACGGCGAAGGCGGCCCGAAGCGGCTCAAAAACGTCCGTCAAAGCGCCCGCGGCCAAGGCCGGCAAGGCGGTCGCAAAGAAACCAGGCAAAGCAGCGAAAAGCGCTTTGGCCAAAGAATCCCATAAGCCGGCGTCGAAACAGTTAAAATCCAAGCTATCGGCGGCACCGAAATCGGATTCCGCGCCGATTCTCCAATCGGTCTCGAAGCCGCAGCCCAAGCCGGGCCCGGTCTCGGGTCGGATTGAAGGCGCCAAAGCTCCCGGCTTCCGGCTACCCCGCGACGGCGGCGACAGCGTTTCGCTGGCCGATTTTGCCGGCCAGAAACTGGTGCTGTTTTTCTATCCGCGCGCCGACACCCCCGGCTGTACCCGGGAAGCGATCGACTTCACCCGGCTCAAGGACGCGTTTGCGGCAAGCGGAACAGCCGTGCTCGGCATCTCCGCAGACACCGTGAAGGCCCAGGAGTCGTTTCGGAACAAGCACGAGCTCTCCATTCCTCTGATCTCGGATGAGAAACATGAGATGCTGGAGGCGTACGGGGCTTGGGGCGAAAAATCCATGTATGGCAGGACCTTCCTTGGAATTCTTCGGACGACCGTTCTAATTGGGTCCGACGGCAAGATCGCCAAGATCTGGCGCAATGTCCGGGTCGACGGCCATGCCGACGAGGTCCTGGCGGCGGCACAGTCGATCTAGATTTAGCGGTTCCATTTTCCAAAAATTAACCATGAGAGGGTCAAATCGGCCTCGCAAATGAAGCCGTACGGAGTCCTGTCCGACCGGCGCGGGAGTGCCGATGTCGTACCGTTCCGGTCATCATTCCGAATACCAGCAACACCACCACCATCCGCATGAGAGCCGGGCGCGGCGGCCTGTGGCGCAAGCCGCGGCCCTCGCCCCGGCCCATGACGGCTATGCCATCGTCCATGCCGGCAAACAGGTGCGGTTCGGGCCTGTCGTGTTCTGGATCGTGGTCGGCACGGTCGTCGTGCTCGGCATGTGGTCGGCAGCTACCGCCACCTATTTCGCGTTTCGCGACGACGTCCTGACCCGGCTGATCGCCCGTCAGGCCGAGATGCAATACGCCTATGAAGACCGCATCGCCGAACTACGCGCCAAGGTCGACCGCACCACCAGCCGGCAGCTGCTCGACCAGGAACAGTTCGACCAGAAGCTCGACCAGATCATGAAGCGCCAGACCGCGCTGGAATCCCGCGCCACGGCGCTCGGTTCCATTCCGGACGGCACGGCGACCGGATCGATCCGCCCGCCGGCGCGCGGTGCAGCAGTTGATAGTCCCGCTTCCGGCACACCGAAGCCGAGTCCGATCAGCGACACCGTGATCTTCGTGGCGCCGCCGGATCGCGAAGCCCGTCTGGAATCGCGCGCGCCCGTCATCGTCAAGCCGCAGCCGAATCAATTCGCCAAGGTTCAGGGCGTCGACAACGTGCTGGTCCGCCTGCAGTCCTCGCTCGACCAAGTCGAGCGGCGCCAGATGGCGGCGCTGAGCTCGGTCGAAGACAGCATGGAAACGCGGGTCCGCCGCATGCGCGGCGTGTTTACCGATCTCGGCCTCGACATGGCACAGCTCGAAGCCGCGACGCCGCGTTCGGGCGTCGGTGGTCCCTTCGTTCCCCTGAAGCTTGCTGCCGATGCTGGCGCGTTCGAGCGTCAGCTCAACCGTATCAACGCCACCCGCGTTCAGGTCGAGAGGCTGAACCGGACGCTGGCACTGGTGCCCTATCGCAAGCCCGTCGTCGGCGAGGTCGAGTTCACGTCCGGCTTCGGTGTCCGCAGCGATCCCTTCCTCGGCCGGCCGGCGATGCATACCGGTCTCGATTTCCGCGCCGCGACCGGCGACCCCGTGCGCGCGACCGCCAACGGCAAGGTGGCTTCATCGGGCTGGATGGGCGGTTACGGCCGCATGGTTGAGATCGACCATGGCAATGGGTTGTCTACCCGCTACGGCCATCTGTCGGAGATCCACGTCAAGGTCGGCGACATCATCAGGATCGGACAGGTGATCGGCGCCGTCGGCTCGACCGGCCGTTCCACCGGTCCGCATCTGCATTACGAAACACGGATCGACGGCGACGCGGTCGATCCGCAGAAGTTCTTGCGCGCGGGCGTACGGCTCAGCGCGGGCTAGACGCTTCGCCGGATCAAACTTCCGGCGAAACCATCAGTGCCCCACCTCTCCCGCAATGATCTCGCCGAACAGCTCCCAGCTTTCGCCGTTGAATTTCATCAACTGCATCTGCTCGATCGGAAAGAAGTCGTTCGGGCCGGTGTTGATCTGGATGCCGGGCAGCAACACGTCGCTGGTAAAATTCTTCAGACTGGCGGCTTGCTTCATGACGTTTTCCCGCGTCAGGTTGTCGCCGCATTGTTTCAACACCTGAACCATGGTCTGCGCCGTGGCATAGCCATAGACGTTGTTGTTGTTGCTCTTGTCGCCGTCGGGAAAATACTTGTCCATGAAAGCGGCCCACGCCTTCATGCCGGGATCATCCTTCCACGAGGGATCGGTCGGGTCCTTGATGTAGGCAGTCGAGATAATGCCCTTGGCATTCTCCAGCCCTGCGGGCCTGAGTACTGTCGCGACCGAGGTCGAGACGTTGCCGAGGAAATAGACCGGCTTCCAGCCAAGCTCGCCAACTTTCCGGATCGCCTGCGCCGCGCCCTTTGGCGCTGCCCACGTCATGAAAATGTCGGCGCCGGAATCCTTCAACGCCACGACCTGCGAATCGTTGGTGGGATCGGCGACCTCGTAGGATTTGTCGGCGATGATCATATTGGCCTTGGCCCCGAGGCCATCGCGCAGTCCCTTCATCTGGTCCCGGCCGGCGTCGTCGTTCTGCCAGAGTGCCGCGATCTTGCTATTCGGATAGTTTTTCAGGATGTAGGCCGCGTAGATGCGGCCTTCGCTCTGGTAGTTGGGCTGCCAGCCCATGGTCCACGGAAAATTCTGCGGATCGCCCCATTTGGTCGCGCCGGTCGCGACGAACAGTTGCGGGACCTTCTTGGTGTTCATGTACTTCTGGATCGCCGTATTGGAAGGCGTGCCGAGGGGCTGGAACACCAGCAGCACCTCGTCGCTCTCCACCAGCTTGCGCGCCTGTTCGACCGCCTTCGGCGGCGAGTAGGCGTCGTCATAGGTGATGAAATTGATCTTGCGGCCGTTGATACCGCCCTCCGCGTTGATCTTGTTGAAATAGGCGGCCTGTGCCCGGCCGATGGTGCCGTAAGCGGAAGCCGGACCGCTATAAGGCATGATGTTGCCGATCTTGATTTCGGTGTCGCTGGCGCCTGGATCGTATCTCTTCTGCGCACTGGCTGCGGTCGCGGCCATCGCGGCAACTGCTGTGATCGCCGTCAGGGCAACCAGGTTTCGGATGCGGACCGTCATCGTTCTCTCCCGTGCTTGTTTGTTTTGCCGCAGTGTCGCAAGTCGTCTGCGGGCTGGCAAGCAGCCGCTTATTCCGCTGGATGAAACAGCATTGTTGCACGTCGCCTTTTGTGATTGATGCAGGACGACAAATGTTCCCCGCAAGGCCCGCGAATTGAACCCGACGATACGAATTGGTCCGAAGCACCCGAAGCTCGCCGCCGGCGGATTCCGCGCTGCACGATGGCTGGCCGCGAAGACCTTTGGCGCTGCGGGCTTTCACCAACTCGGTTCGGCATTTGCCGATGCGCGGATTGCACGCGGGCGCGACAAACTCGGGCGCGGAGAAACGGTCTATCTCGCGGGCCTCGGTCCGCCCGGCACGCATAATTCAGGCGTGGCGCTGGTTGAAGTAACAAAGGCGCACGGCCCGCGGCTGATTCTCAACAACGAAGAAGAACGCTTTTCCGGCAACAAGCACACGACCGAATATCCGCGCGCCTCGGTTGACGCGATGGTGGCCACCCTGCGCGGCATGGGGCGCGACATCGACGATATCGACGCCTGGCTCACCAGTTGGGATTATCCGACGCTGGCGGGAACACTGGCGCGCTCGGTGCTGGAGGAAGTGCCGCAAAGCCTGAAGCTGCTGCGCACCACGGAGGCCGCCGGATTCGACGGACGACGGCTCGACCAGATGACGCGGACGCCCAAGATCCTCGCCAAGCAATTGGGGCTTGCCGAGCGCGTGCCGCTGATTTGCCTGCCGCATCACGACAACCATGCCTGGTTTTCCTACGCGGCCTCGCCGTTCGCCGATGATAGCGCGCCGATCGCCATCGCGGTGCTCGACGGCACCGGCGATCAGGGATCGGTCTCGCTCTATGTCGTCGAGAACGGCGCGATGCGGCGACTCTACTGCAACGACAGCATGTTCGATTCACTCGGCGCGTTCTACAGCGTGATTTCATCGACGCAGGGCGGCTGGACCTGGCTGTCCAGCGAAGGCCGTTACATGGGCGCCGCCGCCTGGGGCGATATGGTCAGGTCAAGCAATCCGTATTACGCGCGGCTGCGAGACGTGCTGCATTTTGGTGCGGACGGCGAAGTCAGGCTCAATCGCGCGATGGCCAACTGGTATTGCGACCCGTTCGACAATCCCTACAAGGCAGCGCTCACTGAAATCCTCGGGCCGCCGCTAAAACCCGACCAGCTCTGGAATCCCGATGCGGTGCTGCGCGTCGAGGACATCCATCACCGTCCCGACACCAAGGATCGTCTCGACAAGGCCGCGGCGACGCAATTGGTGTTCGAGGACGCCATGATCCATATCGTGGATCATCTGCTGCGCACGACCGGCGCGAGCCGCCTGGTGCTGACCGGCGGCGTGGCGCTGAATGCGATCGGCAATATGCGCCTACTCGAACATTTCGATGAAGCCTGGTTTGCAAGCGCGCAGCAACGCAAGGCGCGACTGCATTTGTGGGTGCCGCCGGTGCCCGGCGATCCCGGCGTCACCATCGGCGCCGCCTGGATGTTCGCGCATCTGGCGGGCGCCCCGCGCGGCACGCCGATGACGCATGCGTTCTATTGCGGCTTGCCGCCGTCGCATGCGGATATCGCGAACGCGCTCGATACCGCCGACATTGCCTCGCAGCGCGTCGGCGATATCTCGACCACGGACGGACGCGACGCCATCGCCGACCTGATGGCGTACATGGTCGCGCAGAACGGCGTGATCGCGCTGTATCAGGGCGCGGCCGAGACCGGGCCGCGCGCGCTCGGCCACCGCTCCATCCTCGCCAATCCCTGCAACCCCGAGGCGCGCGAACGTCTCAACGAACGCGTCAAATACCGCGAAGCGATCCGGCCGCTGGCGCCGATGGCGACGCTCGCAGCGGCCCAAAAATATTTCGAGCTGCTGCCGGGCGCCTCCGACGCCGATTACAATGCCTACAATTACATGGTGCTGACGGCGCAGTCGAAGCCGGGAGCGCGCGATAAAATCCCGGCGGTGATCCATGCCGACGGCACTGGCCGGATCCAGATCGTCAATGCGGAAGACGATCCTCTCACCTACGCCTATTTGAAAGCGCTCGGCCGTCGCATCGGCGTCGAGATATCCGTCAACACGTCGTTCAATGTGGCCGGTCCGATCGCTCAAACGCCTTCGCAGGCCATCGATACGCTGCGCCGTTCCAAGGGCCTGGATGCCGTTATGCTGGTCGCTGATAATGGTGCGGTCTATGCGGCCTGGCACGGCGGCGAGCGCGACAGCGGGAGATTTTCCGGCTGGTTCAAGCAATGGAAAGAGCACCGGTAAGGTTGACCAGTTAGCTTAACAAGCGACGGCAATTGCACTGACATCGCGGCGGGCTATCGTGAGTGAACCGGACAATTTTAACGGTCCGGGCCCGTATTAACAGCGCCGTCGGGCGTTTATATTCCGCCCGGCGGCCTCGTTAGATCGTGAGCGCGCGCCATGCATGCCAAAAGCCACGCCGAAAGCCAAGAGCGGTTACGAATATTGAGTCTCAGTCCGAAGCCCGCCTGGGCCGAAGTCTGGCACCTGCAGAAAATTCTGATTCCGCGGCGATCGATCACCGGACGATTGCTGACCGGCCAGGTCTGGCGGCGTCACGACGGACGGCGCTGGATCTACAAGAAGTTCACCGAGTACACCGGTTAAGTTGGCCGGCGCCGAAGCCATTCAAGCACACGCCCGTCGATCAGCAACAGCGCGCTGCCGATCACCAGCGCGCCCGCGATCTCGCGCGGTGATATCTGCTCGCCCAGCACGAGAGAGCCGAGCACGATGGCGGTGACCGGAATCAGCAGCGTCACCAGCATGACATTGGTGGCGCCGGAGCGCCGCAGGATCTGGAAGAACACGATATAGGCCAGCGCTGTCGACAGCGCCGCAAGGCCAAGCACCGCGAACCAGGTCGCAGCCCCAGGCATCGGCAATTGCCAGGGCCGCTCGGCAAAGCCGGCGACAACCATCATCATAACCGTCGAGGCCAGTAACTGAAACGTCGCCGTTCCCAAAGCCGGCGAGTTTGACAGCAACCGTCGCGCCACCAGTGCCGACAGACCATAGCTGAACGCGCCGGCGAGACAGAGCAGGATGCCGACACCCTGCCCGCTCCAAAATCCCTCGCCGTCAAAGCTCCAGCCCCGCAGGATGACGACGCCGATCAGCCCGACGATGACACCGGCGATCCGCCGCAAATGCAGCTTCTCCTCGCCGGCTGCCGCCATCACCACCACCGTGAACAACGGCGTTGTGGCATTGAGGATCGAGGCCAGCCCGCTCGAGATCGTGGTCTGCCCGACCACAATCAGCGAGAACGGCAGCACGTTGTTGAGCAGCCCGATCGCAAAGAACGGCTTCCAGCCTGAAATTCCCGTGGGAAATTCAATCCGATAGACCCGCAGCAAGGGCAGCAGGATGATCGACGCCAGCGCCACGCGCAGCAGCACCAATGTCAGCGGCGGCAATTCGCGCAGCACCACGCCGTTGAAAAAGAACGAACCGCCCCACAGGATCGACAGCACGCCGAGCAGCGACCAGTCGCGGGCGTCGATCCTGCTATCGGTGGCGGTCATTGCGGCTCATGTCTGCATTTCCTGCAGATTCTATTGCGGCCCGCGGGCCATTCCCACCCGATTCCCGAACACGCCTATTTCGGGCGCGACACGATCACGATCATCTTGCCTTCATCGTCGTCAGGCATCTCGGCCGTGGCACGCGCATAAGCCTCCACGGCAGCACGCCCGACCAGCGGCGGGCCGGTCAGCAGGCTTTCGGCCAACTTCACCGCATAGACCGCGTCCTTGTGGCGGAGCGCCGTCGTGAACGATGCACCGGAGAAGTCGCGCGCCACCATGCGCTTTGAATGACGGATCACCTGCGGGCTCGCTACCGCGCCGGTCGCCAACGCTTCCGCCACAAGGTTCATGTCCAGCCCGGCCTGCTCGGCCATCGCGATGCCTTCGGCTAGACTCGCGATCTGCACCGCGCCCATCAGATTGTTGATCAGCTTGAAGACGGTACCGGTGCCGACCGCGCCAAAGTGCCGGATCACGTCGCCGATCGGCGCAAGATAAGGTTTTGCCCGATCGAGATCGGCGGCGTCAGCACCGACCAGCAGCGTCAGCTTGCCGGCAGCCGCCGCCTGCGGCAGGCCGGTGACGGGACAATCGATGTAGATCAGGCCACGCGCGCCCAACACACCCGCCATATGAAGTGCGTGCTGGTGCGAAACCGTGGAGCATTCAATCGCCAGCGTGCCGGCCTTCATATTGGCGGCGGCGCCGTCCTTGGTGAGCCATACCTCGCGCGATGCGTTGTCGTCAGCGACCATGGTCACGACGGCATCGGCGTCGATTGCGGCATCTTCCGGTGAGGTTGCCCATCGTGCGCCACGTGCGATCAGATCTTCCGCCTTGGCCTTGCTGCGATTCCACACCGAGACAGTGAAGCCGGCATCGAGATAACGGCCGGCCATCCCATGGCCCATCCGTCCCAATCCGATGAAGGCAACTCTGCTCATCGGCTAATCCACATCCTCGACCGAGCCCGGTCCAGTGCCGAACGCCCGCTGCGCCAGCGTCGCGGCCATGAATTCATCGAGATCGCCGTCGAGCACGCCCGAGGTGTCCGAGGTCTGCACGCCGGTGCGCAGATCCTTGACCATTTGATAGGGCTGCAACACGTAGGAGCGGATCTGGTGGCCCCAGCCGATATCGGTCTTGGCGGCCTGATCGGCGGCGGCCTGCTCCTCGCGCTTCTTCAACTCGATCTCATAGAGCCGCGCGCGCAACATGTCCCAGGCCTGCGCCTTGTTCTTGTGCTGCGAGCGGCCGGCCTGACAGACCACGGCGACGCCGGTCGGGATATGCGTGAGACGCACCGCGGATTCGGTCTTGTTGACGTGCTGACCGCCGGCGCCGCCCGAGCGCATGGTGTCGGTGCGCACGTCGGACTCGGCGATGTCGATCTTGATGCTGTTGTCGACCACGGGGAAGATCGCCACGCTCGAAAACGACGTATGCCGGCGCGCGTTGGAATCGTACGGCGATATCCGCACCAGGCGGTGCACACCGGCTTCGGTCTTGAGCCAGCCATAGGCGTTGTGGCCGGAGATCTGGATTGTGGCGGATTTGATGCCGGCTTCTTCGCCCTGCGTCTCTTCCAGATATTCGATTTTGAAGCCGTGATTCTCGGCCCAGCGCGTGTACATGCGCAGCAGCATGTTGGCCCAGTCCTGGCT